>JBDRTL010000411.1:0-7863 GCA_043824045.1 Bacillota bacterium | reverse complement strand
GAACAAGCTGGCCGGCAGCGACGCGATGGAACTCTTCCTGACCGGCAGCGGCGAGCGCATGATCGCGTGCGCAAGGTATGACAATCTCGGCAAAGGCGCGTGCGGCATGGCGATCCAGAATATGAACCTGATGCTTAACATCGGGGAAGGAGCAGTAAAGTGCAATGGATAGAGGGCGGCGTCACGGCCGCCAAAGGATATAAAGCCGCGGGCGAACATCTGGGAATCCGGAAAAACCCGGGCAAGCGGGACGTGGCGCTGATCGTGAGCGAGGTGCCCGCGTCGGCCGCCTGCTGCTACACTAAGAACCTGGTCAAGGGCGCGCCCCTGCTGGTGACCAAACAGCACGTTCAAAACGGCGTGGCGCAGGCGATCCTCTGCAACTCGGGCAACGCCAACACCTGTAATGATAACGGGATCGCAATCGCCGATGGCATGTGCGCGCTGGTGGAGCAATACGCCGGCGTGAAAGCGGAGGACGTCGTCGTCGCGTCTACGGGCGTCATCGGGCAGCCGATGACGCTCCTGCCGTTTGAGGCGGGCATGGGGATGCTGGCCGGTGCGCTGCAAAAGGACGGCGGGCACCACGCGGCGCAGGCGATCATGACCACCGACACCGTACCCAAGGAGGTCGCCGTGCAGTTTACGATGGGCGGCAAGCTCTGCACGCTGGGCGGTATGGCCAAAGGCAGCGGGATGATTCATCCCAACATGGCCACCATGCTCTGCTTTCTGACCTCCGACGCGGCGGTTGCGCCAAAGGCGCTGCAGAATGCGCTGTCCGAAGCCGTGCGGGATACGTTCAACATGCTCTCCATCGACGGCGACACTTCCACCAACGACATGGTCACAGTGCTTTGCAACGGCATGGCGGGCAACGCGGTCAGCGGGGATATCGCTCCCTTCAAGGAAGCGCTTAACGCCGTGTGTGAAAAATTGTGCCGCATCATGGCCAAGGACGGCGAGGGTGCGACCAAGCTGATCACCTGCACGGTGACCGGCGCGAAGGATGTAAGGAGCGCGAGGGCGGCGGCGAAGTCCGTTATCTGCTCGTCGCTGGTCAAGTCGGCGTTCTTCGGCGCGGACGCCAACTGGGGCCGCGTGCTGTGCGCCGTCGGGTATTCCGGCGCGGATGTGGACGTGGAGCGGGTGGATATCCAGTTCAGGAGCAAAGCGGGTCTGCTGCCCGTGTGCGATATGGGCCGCAGCATCCCGTTTGACGAGGCGGCGGCCTCCGATATCCTGCGCGAGGACGAGATCGACATTCTGGTGCAGTGCCGCGACGGCGAAGCGAAAGCCACCGCGTGGGGCTGCGACCTGACCTATGATTACGTGACCATCAACGGCCAATACCGCACCTGAGTACGGAGGGGAGACGATGACCATGACCATCAACGAACGCGCGGAAGTGCTCATTCAGGCGCTTCCCTATATACAGGAGTACAATGGCAAGATCGTCGTGATCAAGTACGGCGGCAACGCCATGCAGGGCAAGGAGCTGGAACGCGCCGTGATGGGCGACCTTCGGCTGTTGCAGCTGGTCGGCATCCGTGTGGTGCTGGTGCACGGCGGCGGCCCCGAGATCAGCGAAATGCTTAAAAAGCTCGGCAAGCAGACCGAGTTTATCGACGGCCTGCGCGTCACCGACAAGGAAACCGCCGAGGTCGTGCAGATGGTGCTCGCCGGCAAGGTGGGCAAAAATCTGGTGGCGTACCTCCAGTCCATCGGCGGCAAGGCCATCGGGCTTTGCGGCCTGGACGGGCACATGATCACCGCCAGGCAGAAGGACGAAGTCCACGGCTACGTGGGAGAGATCACCGCCGTGAACGTGCAGCCGATTTTGGACGTGCTGGAGAAGGGGTACATCCCCGTCATCTCCACAGTCGGCGGCGACGACCAGGGCAACGTCTACAATATCAACGCCGATACGGCCGCTGCGCGCATCGCTGCGGCGCTCAAAGCCGAGAGCCTGATCAATATGACCGATATCCGCGGCGTGCTTAAAAACCCGCAGGACGAGAGTTCGCTTATCAGCGTCGTCCCGGCGGGCGAAGCGCCCGCCCTCATCCGCGAGGGGGTGATCTCGGGCGGCATGATCCCCAAGGTGGAGTGCTGCATCGAGGCCATCCGACGCGGCGTGCAGAAGGTGTTTATCATCGACGGGCGCGTAAAACACGCGATCTTGATCGAGTGCCTGACGGACGAGGGCGTGGGAACGATGTTTACGGCATAAACGGAGGATACTATGAGTGATATAAGATCTTTGGAGCAACAATACATCGCCCCGACCTACGCGCGGTTTGACGTGGCCTTCGTGCGTGGCGACGGCGCGACGCTGTGGGACGACGAGGGGAAATCGTACATCGACATGGGCAGCGGCATCGCCGTAAACGTCCTGGGATACGGCAACAAGCCGTGGGTACAGGCCGTGTGCGGGCAGGCGAATACGCTGGCGCACGTGTCCAATCTCTATTACACGCAGCCGCAGGGGGAGCTGGCGAAGATCCTCTGCGAGCGCTCGGGCATGAAGAAGGTATTCTTCGGCAATTCCGGCGCGGAGGCCAACGAGTGCGCCATCAAGGCCGCGCGCAAGTACGCCGCCGACAAACACGGCGAGAACGTGAAGCCCGTGATCATCACGCTGAACGAGAGCTTCCACGGCCGCACGCTGGCGACGCTCGCCGCCACCGGGCAGGACCATTACCATCACCATTTCGGGCCGTTCCCCGAGGGCTTTATGCATGTGCCGCCCAACGATATCGCCGCGCTGGAAGACGCGCTTGCAAAGCATCCCGTGTGCGCGGTGATGCTGGAGGTGGTGCAGGGCGAGGGCGGCGTGGAGCCGCTGGACGCGGCGTACATTCTGGCGGCGCGCAAGCTGACCGAGGCGCGGGACGTATTGCTGATCATCGACGAGGTGCAGACCGGCAACGGGCGCCTCGGCACGCTGTTTGGGTACCAGCAGTTCGGCGTCATGCCGGATATCGTGACCACCGCCAAGGGCCTTGCGGGCGGCCTGCCGATGGGCGCGTGCCTGCTGGGCGGAAAGGTGGAGCACACGCTCACCGCGGGCACGCACGCCTCGACGTTCGGCGGCAACCCCGTGTGCGCCGCGGCGGCCGTGGCGGTGATGAATCAGCTGACGGACGAGCTGCTTTCCGACGTGCAAAAGAAGGGTGCTTACATTAGAGCGGAGCTCGGCGCGTGCCCGACCGTGCAGAAGATTACAGGCTACGGCCTGATGCTCGGCATCCAGACGACAAAAGATGCCAGGGAACTGGTGAAAACCCTGCTCCAAAAGGGCGTGGTCACGCTCACCGCCAAGGAAAAGCTGCGCCTGCTGCCGCCGCTGACTATCCCGTGGGAGCAGCTCAGGCAGGCCGTGTCCGTGATCAAGGAGGTATTATTATGAAACATCTTCTAAAACTAACCGATTGTTCCGCCGAGGAAATATTGGAACTAATAAATCTCGCCGATCAGCTGAAATACGAGCAGAAGCACGGCATCGCGCATCCCATTCTCAAGGGAAAGACTTTGGGTATGATCTTTCAGAAGGCCTCCACGCGCACCCGCGTGTCGTTTGAGGTCGGCATGGCGCAGCTGGGCGGGCACGCGCTGTTTTTATCCAGCCGCGACCTGCAGATCGGGCGCGGCGAGCCCGTGCAGGATACCGCGCGCGTTTTAAGCCGCTACGTGGACGGGATCATGATCCGCACCTTCGCCCAGCAGGAGGTCGAGGACCTGGCGAAGTACGGCTCCATCCCCGTGATCAACGGGCTGACAGACTACGCGCATCCCTGCCAGGTGCTGGCCGATCTGATGACCGTGCGCGAATATAAGGGCAGCTTCAAGGGCTTGAAGCTGTGCTTTGTGGGCGCGGGCAACAACATGGCCAACAGCCTGATCGCGGGCTGCGTAAAAGTCGGCATGCAGATCGCCGTCGCCTGCCCCAAAGGCTACGAGCCGGACGCGAGGCTTACCGCGTGGGGCAAGGAAAGCGGGCTTCTGACCGTCGGGCAGGATGTGCTCGCGATGGCGAAGGACGCCGACGTGCTCTACACCGACGTGTGGGCGAGCATGGGTGAGGAGGCCGAGGCCGAGGAACGCAAGAAGGTGTTCGCCGGGTATCAGATCAACGATTCCGCGCTAGCCGCCGCCAAAAAGGACGCGATGGTGCTCCACTGCCTGCCCGCGCACCGCGGCGAGGAGATCACCGACGCCGTCATGGAAGCCCATGCCGCCGAAATCTTCGACGAAGCGGAAAACCGCCTCCACGCGCAGAAGGCGGTTCTCGTCAAACTTATGAAGTAGTCAACATGACTTTGGATCAGGTACTGCGATCTATTAAAAATTAGGAATGAGGAGTTAGGAATTAGGAATGCAGGAAAGATTGCTCCGCAATCTTCTGATTCCCCATTCGTATTCCGTTACATACTATCACAGAAATTCTCTGTGTTGTTTATTACAAAATTGATTATGGCAATCAATCGGTTGCGTAAGCAACCGTACCGCCATTCATCATTCCTAATTCCTCACTCCTCATTCGTATAAGTTCCTCATTCCTCATTCCAAATTACGCTCGTTACGAGTACACCTTCGCGTCCAAAATCCCAATCACGGGGAGGTTGCGGTACTTTTCGTTGAAATCGAGGCCGTAGCCGACCACGAACGCGTCGGGGATTTCAAACCCGGTATAGTCCACGCTCAGGGGCACCTGCCTGCGGGAGGGTTTGTCCAGGAGCGACACGATGCGGATGCTCGCCGCGCCGCGGTTGTTGAGGATGCGCTTTAAATACGCCAGCGTTTTTCCGGAGTCCACGATATCCTCCACGATCAGCACGTTGCGGCCTTCGATACTGCTGTCCAAATCCTTCACCAGCCGCACCTCGCCGCTCGTGGTGTTGGACCCGTAGCTGGAAATCGCCATGAAGTCGATCTCGAGCGGCAGGTCGATCTCGCGGATAAGGTCGGTAAAGAAGATGGACGAACCCTTCAATATGCAGATCAGCAGCGGGTTTTTGCCCGCATAATCCTTCGTCACGCGCGCGCCGAGGTCCGCCACGGTGTGCTTGATCTGCTCCTGGGTAATCAAGACTTCCGAAAGATCGGAGAACATGGGGCAATCCTGTTTCATGGTGAACTCCTTTGTGATACAAGGGGTGCCGACACCCCTTAATTTAACCAGGGCAGGTCGCCCTGAAGGGTGAACAGGATGGAGGGCTCGTGCACGATGCGGGTGCTTTCCGCCGCGCCGACGCCGACGGCCCATAGCACCTGCCTACCGCATGCGACGACCGGCAGGTGTTTGCGGAACGGCTGGTCGAGCTTATGGTCGATCAGGTAGCGGCGCAGCGGTTTTTTGCCGTCCGCGCCGAAGGGGTGGATAGTATCGCCGGTCCTGGGCTGGCGGAGCACGGCGGTTTTCAGCATGCTGCGGGCGAGCACCACGGTGCGCCTGCCGTCCGGGCATATCCCGCCGGGCGCGTGCGGCATCATGTGCAGGGTGATATCCCCGAAGATCAGGGACTGCATGTCCGTATCCAGCGACTGCGGGGGGAGCAGGGGCACGCCCATAAGCGGTGCGTCGGCCTCCATGCGCGTGAGGTGAACAAAATGCTCGGTCGCCATGGCGTGCAGCGCGCCGGGCAGGTTGATGACCGTGTTGTCCGGCGCGGACAAAAGACGCAGCAGCGAAAGGGAATCCCCGGCGGACAGGGAAAGTTCGTCCGACGGCTGACCTAAAACACGCAGGCCCAGCTCCGCAAACCGGCGCAGGGCGCGCAGGGCAACCGCGTCGTCCGCTCTCAGCAGAGCGTCCCTGCGCAGGCAGAAATACGGCGGCTTTTGATTAAGCGCACGCTCCAGCAGCTGGTCTGCCTGCTTTTGCAGGCAGGCCTCATCCAGCCGCAAAAGCGCGGCGGACTGCACGATGTGCTGTACTGCGGCGGGGTTTTCGGCGGCGAGCCTGGGCAATACGTCCAGCCGGATGCGGTTGCGCAGGCTAACGGGCGCAAGGTTGCTTTCGTCGGTGCGGTAGGGCTCGCCGCACAAAGCGTCGATGAGCAGTTGCTTGGGCAATGAGAGGAACGGGCGGCAGAGGGTTACGCCCTCGCGGCTCGTGATTTCCTCCATGCCGGAAAGCCCGCGCGCGCCGCTGCCGCGCAGCAGATGCTCAAGCACGGTTTCGGCCTGATCGTCCTGATGGTGCGCCAGCAGCAGCGCGTCCGCCTTGCATTCCTTCGCGCGGGCGATCAGCAGCCGGTACCGCGCTTCCCGTGCCATGGCTTCCGCGCCCGCCGCGGCCATATCGCCCGAAAGGTTTGCGTGGTCGCAGGTAAAGGGCACGCGCAGGCGTTTGCAGAGCGCCTGGCAAAACGCGGCGTCTAAAAGCGAGCTTTCGCCCCGCAGCCCGTGCTCCACATGCGCGGCGCGCACGGCGATGCCGCGGCGCTTTTTGATGGCCAGCATCGTCAATAAAAGGGCAACGGAATCCGCGCCGCCGCTGAGGGCGACCAGAACCGTTGCCTGAAAGTCCTTAAGTCCCGCGCGCCGAAGCACAGCTTCGGCGGCGGCAATCAATCGTGCGTCCATAATGATATTGTAGCACGATCAGCAGTGTTTTTTCAAGATTTCCTACTTGAGTTCAACAATTGCCTGCACCTGCGCGGTGACCGATATCATGCCGTTTTCGATGGGCATGGCGTAGTAAGAGTCCAGCGCATACGCGCGGCTGTCGTAGTACATGCCGGTGCCGGCGACTTCCTCAATGGACAGCGTATCGCCCGCTTCCCTGCCGATGGCCTGCGCCATCAGGGCGGCCTTGCGCAGCGCGTCCTGCGCGGCGGCCTTGAGCGCCTGGTCATACGCGGCGGCCTGCTCCGAGCTCTGGAAGCCCAGGCTGTACACATTGTTCGCGCCCGCTTCCACAGCGGCGTCCAGCAGGGTCGGCAGCTGGGTCAGGTCGCGCACAACCACCGTGATGGTGTTGCTGACCTCGTAACCCGTGATGGTAGGGGAGCTGGTTTGATAGTCGTACACAGGGTATACGGAGTAGCTGCTGGTCTGCAGGTCTTCCTGCGCGACGCCCAGCGACAGCAGGGCGTCGATCACGGCCTGCATGGCGGCGGAATTGGCGGCCTGCGCCGTGGTGACCAGCGCGTCCTGCGTGGTGATGCCCGCCGAGAAGGACGCCATATCGGGCGCGAGCGTTACGGTGCCGCTGCCGATGGCGGATACGGTGCTGCCGGATGCCGGTGCGGATACGGTGCTGCCGGAAGCCAGCGCGGATACGGAACCCAGGCAAAGGGCGAGGATAACGATCAGGGACAGAATGCGTTTCATAAACGGATGCCTCCTTAGGATTGTTTGTTGGATTTGCGGCGCTTGACGACGACGCGCGCGACGATGTATATCACGATCAGGGGGATGAGCACGGGCGCGGCCGCAACCAGGAACACGAGCATATTCTCAAAGAAGCCGCCCAGCCACTTTAGCGACGCTTCCAGCCCGCTTAACAGCCGTTCGCCGATGGTCAGGTCCTGCGCGGCGGCCGTATCGACGGGGGTCTGCTCCTGCAGGTATACGCTCACGCTGGCGTACTCCACCTGGCGGTCGATGCCCATCAGCGAGGACTGCATCCAGTCGATCTCGTACTGTGTGTTTGCGATTTCGCTCTCGATGGCCAGCAGGTCTTCGACGGTATCGGCCTTGAGCAGCAGCTCCTGCAGGCGGGTCATCTTGTCCTGCTGGGTTTTCAGGCGAAGCGCGGTATCGGTATACTGCGTGGTCATGTCAGTCGCGGTTTCGTAGCGGTCGGTGGTGCGGCCGATGCCTTCCAGCCCGCTTAAGAAGCCGTCCAGCGCG
>JBDRTL010000410.1:0-4605 GCA_043824045.1 Bacillota bacterium | reverse complement strand
CAGGCCGTGTTCGCTGATGACGAGGGTGTGCTCGTAATGGGAACAGGGGCTTTGGTCGACGGTGATTACCGTCCACCCGTCTTCCAGTTCCCGCACCGCGGGGTTATGCATGGCGAGCATCGGTTCCACGGCGAGGGTCATTCCCTCGCGCAGCCGCACGCCCTGCCCCGCCCTGCCGAAGTTGGGGACGCTGGGCTCTTCGTGCATTTCACGCCCGATGCCGTGCCCCACCAGCTCGCGGACGACGCCGTAGCCGTGGCTTTCGGCCAGCTCCTGCACTGCGTGGCTGATATCCTGCAGCCGGCCGCCGTTTAAAGCCTGCCGGGCGCCCGCGAAGAAACACTGCTCCGTCACGTCGATCAGCCTGCGCTTTTCCGGGGAGATCGTTCCGATTCCCACGGTAAACGCGCTGTCGGAATGCCATCCGTTGAGGATCAGCCCGCAGTCGACGGAGAGGATATCGCCCTCGCGGAGGATCACGTCGTCGCTTGGGATGCCGTGCACCACCTGCTCGTTGAGCGACGTGCACAGCGTAGCCGGAAACCCGCGGTAACCCAGAAACGAAGGGGTTGCGCCGTGATCGCGGATCTTCTTTTCGGCGATCTCGTTGAGCGCTTGGGTGGATATGCCGGGTTTCGCCGCCTGCCGCAGCTCCGCCAGTACCTCGTAGAGGAGCGCGCCGGCCGTTCGCATGGCTGCGATCTGCGCGGGGCTCTTTACATAAATCATTGGACTGCCTGCAGCTCTTTGGCAATCGTCTCGCTGAGGATCTTGTAGTACTGCGTGCCGTCCACGGCGTGCAGGATACCCTTGGCCGTATAATACGCAATCAGCGGGGCGGTTTTCCGATACTCCACCTTCAGGCGGCTCAAGAACGTGTCGGGCTTATCGTCGTCGCGCTGCACCAGCGTGGCGCCGTCGTCGGGGCACGTGGTTTGCCCTTCCAGGAGCTCCACATGGTAGGACTTTCCGCATTCGGGGCATACCCTGCGGCCGGACAGCCGTTCCATCAGAAATTCGTCGGGGAGTTTGATGTCGATCACGGCGTCGATCACGGTGATCCCTTCCAGCGCTTTTGCCTGCTCCACGGTGCGGGGGAACCCGTCGAGGATATAGCCGTTTTTGCAATCCGGCTCCTGTACGCGTTCGCGCACCAGCGCGATCACGACGTCGTCTGGCACGAGTTCGCCCCGGTCCATATAGGTTTTGGCCTTCAGGCCCGCGTCCGTCTGGTTTTTAATCGCGGCGCGGAGCATGTCGCCCGTCGAGATATGCGCGATCTCATACCGTTCGCAGATGAACTGCGCCTGCGTGCCTTTGCCGGCGCCCGGAGGACCAAGTAAGATAATCTTCATGTTAATACCTCACGGCGGGTTCAATGAGGAATGAGGAGTGAGGAATGAGGAATGGTGGTGCAATTGCTTTCGCAATTGTAGAATTCATAGATTGCGGAGCAATCTTTCCTTCATTCCTAATTCCTAATTCCTAATTCCTAATTCATCACTACGTCCGCCGTTCCTGTGCTAGGAGATTTTGTCGTAGTTGCGGCTGACCAGATGCTCGTCGAGCTGACGCTTGGTTTCCAGAATGACGGAAACCACGATCAGAAGGCTGGAGGCGCCAAACGGCAGCGTTTGCGACGTGCCGCTGGCAAACAATCCGGGGATGGTCGCCAGCAGCGCCAGGAAGATGGCGGCGAACATCGTGAGTCTGGAGTTGATGCGTTTTAAGTAATCCATCGTCGGCCTGCCGGGGCGCACCGAGGGAATCGCGCCGCCCTGCTGCTGGATGTTCTTGGCGATTTCATCGGGATTAAAGGAGATGGACGAATAGAAGAACGTAAACGCGAAGATCAGCAGCGCCATCACGCCCTGATAGCCGATGGAGGTGGAATACATATTCCGCGCCCACCACAGGCCGATGCCCGATTCCGAACCGCCCAGCAGCTGGATGATCGTGCCGGGGAATGCCATGAACGAGTACGCGAAGATCAACGGCAGCACGCCGACCGAAATCAGCTTGAGCGGGATGACCTGGTTTTGCCCGCCGTACATCTTACGGCCGGATACGCGCTTGGCGAAGTGTACGTTGATGCGGCGCACGCCAAGGTCAGCCCAGGTGATGACGATGATCATGCCCAGCGAAACCGCGAGCACGGCCAGCAGCGTCATCCACGGGGTGAGGCTGTTTGCGCCCAGCGCTTCCGAGCCGAGTTGGACAAGGCCGCTGAACAGGTTGTTTGCGATACCGGCCGCGATCAAAAGCGAGATGCCGTTGCCGATGCCTTTTTCGGTAATGCGTTCGCCAATCCACATCGCCAGCGCCGTGCCGCCCGCCATCGAGATGCCGACCAGAACATAGTTATACCAGCCGGCTTTGATATAGCCAAGGCTGGATACCAGGCCGATGGCCTGGAATATCGCAAGCCCGACGGTGACGTAGCGCGAAATCTGCGCAAGCTTCTTACGGCCTTCCTCGCCGCTTTTCTGCAGCCGTTCCAGCGCCGGAATGGCGATGGCCAAAAGCTGCATGATGATGCTTGCGTTGATGTACGGGGTGATGCCCATGGCCATGATGGTCATCTGGGAGAAGTTGTTGCCCGTCATCATGTTGACCAAATCGAGCAGCGGCAGGCTTTGCGTGCCGATTGCGTTTTGCACCGCAACATAGTCGACGCCCGGCGCGGGAATGACGCCCACCAGGCGGAAAAGCACCAGCATCATGAAGGTGTAGATCAGCTTCTTGCGGATGTCGCCTATCTTCCAGGCGTTTCGCAGCGATTCGAAGATGCTGGGGTTGTTACGGCTTCGTGAGGCCATGTTACTTCACCTCGGCTTTCCCGCCGAGGGTCTCGATCTTTTGCACGGCGCTTTGGGAGAACTTATCGGCATGCACGGTCAGCTTTTTGGAAAGCTCCCCGCCGCCCAGGATCTTTACTCCGGCCAGTTCCTTTTTGATCAGGCCGGCTTCCCTGAGCATCTCCGTTGTCACCACGGCGCCATCATTAAAGATGTCGAGTTTCCCGACGTTCACAGTCGCGTATTCGGTGCGGAAAATATTCGTAAACCCTCTCTTGGGCACACGGCGCGTCAAAGGCATCTGGCCGCCCTCAAAACCAGGGCGAACGCCGCCGCCCGAGCGGGCCTTCTGTCCTTTGTGGCCTTTGCCTGAGGTCTTGCCCAGACCCGAACCCGTGCCTCTGCCGAGACGCTTGGGCGAAGTTGTGGAACCAGCGGCGGGCTGCAGCTCGTGTAATTTCATCGGCAATCCCTCCCTACTTTGCTTTCTCTTCTACGTCGATCATGTGTTTGACACGGAAGATCTGCCCCCGGATACAGGGGTTATCCTCTTTCACCACGGTCTGGCCAACCTTGTGCAGGCCCAGCGCGGCGACGGTGTCTTTGTGCGCCTGAAGGCTGGAGATCGGCGATTTTTTTAATGTGATGTGCAGTTTCATGTCGTCGTCCTCCTTAGCCCAGGATTTCTTCCACGGTCTTGCCGCGGAGCCTGGCGATCTGCTCGGCCGTACGGATCTGCCTGAGTCCGTCCAGCGTAGCCTTCACCATGTTGATACGGTTGGATGTGCCGTAGCTCTTGGTGCGGATGTCGCGCACACCGGCAAGCTCCAGCACGGCGCGCGCCGCGCCGCCCGCGATAACGCCCGTGCCTTCCGGCGCGGAAAGCAATAGCACTTTGCCCGTTCCGAAACGCCCGACGGCATCGTGCGGAATGCTCGTGCCCATCAGCGATATGGTAATCATGTTTTTCTTGGCCTTGTCCACGCCCTTGCGGATGGCTTCGGAGATTTCGGCGGCTTTGCCGATGCCCGCGCCCACGCGGCCTTTTTCATCGCCGACCACGACCAGCGCCGCAAAGCGGAAGTTGCGCCCGCCTTTAACAACCTTGGTGACACGGTTGATGGCGACGAGCTTCTCTTTGAATTCGCTGACCTGTTCCATGCGTTGCATGCGTTTTTCCTCCTTTGGGGGTATCAATATGAGTTGGAATGATCAGATTTTAAGGATGTTTTGCGCTCAGCAAGGCGTGAGGAGGGCGCAGATCGGTGCATCTGTAACCGACGAACAACACAGTTTGGCACAAAACAGACTAAAAGATGAATGTTTCATACTCGTGTTGATAACCCCTAGAACTCAAGTCCGGCTTCACGGGCGCCTGCGGCCAGTTCGGCCACGCGGCCGGTGTAAACGTAGCCGCCGCGGTCAAAGACCACTTTCTGGATGCCCGCTTTCGTCGCCCGCTGTGCAATCGTCTGCCCGACGATCTTGGCGGCGCCTTTTTTGTCGGCGTCCTTGATGCGCTCCCGGACGTCCTTCTCCATCGTCGAGGCGGCCGCGAGGGTTATGCCCCTTGAGTCGTCGATCACCTGCGCATAGATGTTGTTCAGGCTCCGGTATACGCAAAGGCGCGGCATGTCCGGGGTGCCCGAGATCTTTTTACGCACGCGCGCATGACGAATCACACGGTCTGCGTTGCGATCACTTTTCTTATACATATGCAATCCCCTTTCCCATTAACCGGCTTTGCCTTCCTTGCGGCGGATATGCTCGTCCACGTAGCGGATGCCTTTGCCCAGATACGGCTCGG
>JBDRTL010000409.1:0-2773 GCA_043824045.1 Bacillota bacterium | reverse complement strand
CGAGCACGGTATAGGTAATATAGCCCAGGCTCAGCAGCGCGACGTCCGTGCCGTCGGCCGAAGGCTCGATTTCGCATCCGTCCGACAGCCAGAAATAGGTGCCAGCGCGCGGGCTTTCGCGGCGCATATAGCGGTCGCGGTATCCGGCGGTGGACAGCGGCGCGGCGATGGGGGGCAGCGCGTCTTTGGGCTCGCGGGCGGGCGCGTTGATGCTGAGCACGCTGTGCAGCGGAATATCGGTATGCACATAGGCTTCGGCGGTAATTACGGTGAGCCGCGCGAGGTGCCTGAGCATGGCTTCCGGACCGTCATACGCCATGCTGGACGCGATGGACGGCACATGGTTGAGCGCGCCCTCGCGCGCGGCGGCGACGGTGCCGGAATAGTGTACGGCCATGCCCGCGTTGTGGCCGTTGTTGATACCGGAGATCACCGTGTCCACAGGTTTTTCCACCAGTTCGTAAAGCCCCAGCCGTACGCAGTCCGCCGGCGTGCCGGAGACCGACCATGCGCGGACGTTTGGCAGATCAAAATCCACTTTCCGCACGTAGATCGGCTCGGCCAGCGAAATCCGGTGGCTGGAGGCGCTGCGCTCGGTGTGCGGCGCGCACACGGTTACTTCGTGCCCGCGCTCTGCGCACGCCTCGCACAGCGCGCGGATGCCCTTGGCGTGGATGCCGTCGTCGTTTACCAGTAGAATATGCATTCAAAAACTCCTTTATTTCTTCGTGCTGCGCGTGATGACGTCGATCACCATACGCGCGACATTCACGGATACCGCAACCGCGACCGCCCACCAGAAATTGTCCACCGATACGGCCTCTGGGTACATGGCGGTTGCCGTCCACACCAGCCAGGTGTCGATGAGGATGTAGATCAGCCCCAACGTGATCCAGTTGATGATCTTGAGCAAAAGCCTTGCGACGGGGCGGATCAGCGCATAGAAAACACCCAGCGCGGCGCCGGTGAGCAGCGCGGCCGGGAGCTCCTGCATGTGTACGCCGGGGTAGTATGTTGCGCACAGCGGGATGGCCGCGACGGTGACCGCAAACCGCAACACGAAGGAAAACATCACGCCATCTCCCTCTCCCAGCGTACCAGGAACAGTATAGCACACAAGGCTGCAAAAAGGTACGGTCTTTGCCCCGCGCCCGCCGTGCCTTGATGACGATTGACAGCCGGGACGCGCTCGCATATGATGAAGGCGATAAACGGGTAAAGGATAAAGGCATGAAACGAAAAATCGACCTGAAAAAATGGATTTCCGGCATTTTGTTTCTCGTGATGGCGGGGCTCCTGATCTGGTATGTGTCCGCGCACCGGGAGGAGATCTCGGGGCTTTTGACGCTTGACCAAACCACGGTGCTGATGCTGCTGGGGCTTGGGGTCGCAAGCGCATTGATCAACGGCCTGTACCACCTTGTGATTTTGCGCACGTTCTGTACGCGGCTTACGCTGCTGGACTGGATGGGCGTCACCTGTATCGGCAATGCGGTTTCCTTTGTCCTGCCCATGCGCGGGGAGCTCGCGCTGACCGCGGGCTACTATAAGCGGGTAAACGGGCTTTCGTACGTTAAAAGCGTCTCCATCGCGGCGGGGAACATGGTGTTCGGCGTATCGTTCTCGCTCCTCCAGATCGTCGCGGCAATGCTGTGCGCGGGGCTGATCGATGGCAAATGGCCGCCGCTGATCTGGGGCGTGACGGCGCTGGGGATTATTGGCATCGCGGTGCTGGTATTTGCGATGCTGGCCTCGGAAAGCCGGCTTCGCAAGCGGCTTGAGCGGTGGAAGATCGTGCGCGAGGTGATCGGGGGCTTCAACACACTGCTGCGCAGCCGGTCGTTGATCTGGCAGCTTCTTTTATGCATGACAGCCGGCAATATCGTGCGGCTTTTGATGGTGATGCTCTGCTTTCAGGCGTCGGGAAACCCCGTGACGCTGTATGAGGCGCTGCTGTATTCAAGCCTTGTGTGGCTGGCATCCGCGATCGCCGTCGTGCCCGGGAATATCGGGCTGAAAGAAAGTGTCCTCGGCGCCGCCACCATGCTGATGGGTGTGAACTTCACCGTGGGGGTGACGGCCACGCTTTTGGAGCGTGTGGCGATGATGGTCGTCTACGTCGGGCTTGGGCTTTTGTTCGCCCTGCCCGTGTGGATGCGCTATGCACAAAAAAAACAATAAAAATTCCGCGGCCTTTCGCGTCTTTCTTACATTGGGATAAACCGAAAATGAAGCGCGATAAGCCCTGAACGCGCCTGGGCGCGCCGCTGGCAAAGCTTGACAGAAACGCGCATCTTGTATACAATGGTTGTGTCGGCAATGGGATCGCTTCGGCTGATCCCGGCTGTTTATTCCATAGATTTTTTCTGGATTGGCTTCTCCCGCCGAAACGACACCTGGAGGCGGGTTTTCACAGGCGGCGCAGTGCCCCTGATGCATATGTTTGAGCGACGACGGCGCAATGGCGGGGAGATATCCCCCGTACGACGCGTACCGCCGTGGGCCATCGAAGCTGTAGGCAGTTTGCCAATCGTAAAGAATCTGAACAGCCGCCGCACGGGTCTATACCCGTGGGGTTTTTCGGTGTATCCGGAAACCTCTGACCAGATTTTAGACATCGTGAGAAAGATATCCATACAGAAGGGAGATCGACGACATTGAACCCGACCGTCAGCATTATCATCGCTGTTATCACTTTGCTCATCGGCGCCGCGGGCGGATACCTGTACCGCAAATCGACAGCCGAAAAGCGGATCGGCCGCACCGAGGCCTA
>JBDRTL010000408.1:0-2244 GCA_043824045.1 Bacillota bacterium | reverse complement strand
GCCATCGAGCTCAATGAAAATCTGGATTATGCTGTTCCCGAAGAAGGCTCCAACATCTGGGTGGACGGCATGGTCATCCCCAAGGCCGCCAAAAACCGGGAAAACGCGGAAGACTTCATCAACTTCCTCTGCCGCCCCGATATCGCGCAGATGAACTGCGAGGAGATCTGGTACTCTTCGCCCAATACCGAGGCCGTGCAGCTGATGGGTGAAGACTATACCGGCAACCCCACCCTCAACCCGCCGCCCGCGACCGTAGCCCGCTGCGAAGTGCTGCTGGACATTCAGGATTTCATCGAGGTGTACAACACTGTATGGCTTGAGATCAAGAGCGCTCCCGCAAATTAAGAAAACGCCGAACGAAAACATTTTCGTTTTCTGTGAGGTTGAGTTTTGGCATGGCCTATGCTATGCTGAGTAAAACGCAACCTCACATTTTGTTTTCGTGAATTGATCGGGAGGATCTGCCATGCAATATGGATATTTCGACGAAAACGCGCGGGAATACGTCGTCACCAATCCCAACACGCCCTTTCCCTGGACAAACTATCTGGGCTCGCCCGAATACGGCGCCATCATCACCGTAAATGCCGGCGGCTACAGCTTTGAAAAGTCCGGCGCGATGGGCCGTATTCTACGTTATACCTTCAATCAGTTCGACGAACCGGGACGCTATATCTACCTCCGTGATTCCGAGAACGGCGATTTCTGGAGCGCATCGTGGAAGCCCGTCGCAAAGCCTCTCGACCAATATCAAACCGTATGCCGCTTCGGCATGGGCTACGCCGCGTTTGACAGCGTATACGCCGGGATTCGTTCTTTGGCGCAGTATTACGTGCCGCTGAACGCGACACACGAGGTGTGGAGCGTGACCGTGATAAACCAAAGCGGCCGTGAACGGAAGCTTTCCCTGTTTGGCTACTGCGAATTCACCAACGAAAGCAACTACGAGCAGGACCTCGTCAACCTGCAATACACGCAGTTCATCAGCCGCACAGAGCAGGCCGGAAACTGCATCATCCAGCACATCAACGAGTATTGCCCGCAAACCGACAAACGGTTTTTCGGGCTTGCCGGCGGCAAGATGGAAAGCTGCACGGGGTCGCGCGAAAGCTTTTTGGGCCGCAAGCGCTTCGATGCGCCGCAGGCGGTTGTAGACGGCCGGTGCAGCTGCGACCAGTGCTACAACGACAATCCGTGCGGCGCGCTGCAGACGCAGATGACGCTTAAGGCGGGCGAATCCAAAACCTTCGTGTTCCTCCTCGGCAACAAAAAGCCGGAGCAGGCGCAGCAGACACTGGCACACTATAACGCCGCGCCGCACAAGATTGTGGAAGACGAACTGAACGAACTTAAAACTTATTGGTACGGCAAACTTGACAACCTGAAGATCCAGACGCCGAGCGCGGAATTCAACGAAATGGTCAATACATGGAACGCGTTCCAATGTTTCATCACCGTGGTATGGAGCCGCGCCGCGTCGCTTTACTACTGCGGCCAGCGCAATGGTTTCGGCTACCGCGATACCGTGCAGGATATTCAGGGAATCATTCACCTCGATCCCGCGATGGCCAAAGACCGGATTCGGTTCATGCTCTCCGGGCAGGTGCACAGCGGCGCGGGCCTGCCGCTGGTGAGATATACGCACAATCCCGGCCATGAGATCACGCCGGATGATGAGAACTATGTCAAGGAAACGGGGCATCCGGCTTTCCGCGCCGACGACGCGCTCTGGCTTTTCCCCACGGTCTACAAATATATCGCGGAAACGGGTGATACCGAATTCCTCGGCGAAGTGATCCCCTATGCCGACAAGGATCAGGGTACTGCACTGGATCACCTCAAGCGCGCGATTGCGTTCAGCATGAACCATCTGGGCACACATGGCATGCCGGCGGGCCTCCACGCGGACTGGAACGATTGCCTGAAGCTCGGCAAGCAGGGCGAGAGCGTATTTGTCGCCTTCCAGCTTTACTATGCGATGCAGCTCCTCAGCCAACTGGTCAAAGACGACCCGCATTATTACGCGTATCTGAAAGCCGAAGGCGCAAAGCTCAAGGAGATCGTTGACATCCATTGTTTCGAGGAGGACCGCTATATCCGCGGCTTCCGTGAGAACGGCGACGTCATCGGCTCCAAAGCGCACAATGAAGCGTCCATATGGCTCAATCCGCAGAGCTGGGCGGTGATTTCCGGCTGTGCCAACGGCGAGCGGGGCGACATGATTATGCAGACGGTATTTGA
>JBDRTL010000407.1:0-3287 GCA_043824045.1 Bacillota bacterium | reverse complement strand
CTATGGCGGCGGGGTGTGCGATATCCTCACCGCGTGCGAGATCGGGCGGCGCGCCGCGGCGGCGGGGCTTTCGCTGATCGTGGATTTCCACTACAGCGATTTCTGGGCCGACCCCGGAAAGCAGATGAGCCCCAAGGCGTGGGCGGGCATGGCGGTTGACGAAAAGGCCGGCGCTTTGTATGCCTACACCTGCGAAAGCCTGCGGGCGATTTTGGACGCGGGCGCGGACATCGCGATGGTGCAGGTGGGCAACGAAACCGACAGCGCCATGGCCGGCGTGACAAACTGGAACGATATGGCAGCGCTGATGAAGGCGGGCAGCCGCGCCGTGCGCGAAACCGCGCCGGACGCGCTGGTCGCGCTGCATTTCTCCAAACCCGACGCGCGCTACGCGAGGCTGTTGTGGGCGCGCGGCGTGGATTACGACGTGTACGCCGTGAGCTACTACCCCTTCTGGCACGGGACGCTGGAAAACCTGGAAACGGTGCTTTCGTCCGTGGCCGCGGAATACGGCAAGAAAACCTTTGTGGCCGAGACCTCCTATATCTACACGGAGGCAAACGGCGACCAGCAGCCCAACTCCGTGCCCGCCACGGGCGCGGCGCAAAACTATGCCGCCACCGTGCAGGGGCAGGCAAACGCGATGCGCGCAGTGACGCAGGCGGCGGTGAACGGCGGGGCGTTCGGCATCAGCTATTGGGAGCCCGCGTGGCTGCCCGTGCCCGGCGATACGCTGGCGGCTCAGTCCGCCCTGTGGGAAGCGTACGGCTCCGGCTGGGCGAGTTCCTACGCGGCGGACTATGATCCAAACGACGCGGGGCTTTACTATGGCGGCACGTCGTGGGACAATCAGGCGCTGTTTGATTTCGCGGGCCATCCGCTGCCGACGCTTTTCTTCCCCCTGTTCTGCTATACGGGTTCCACGGCGGAGCGCGCGGTGGACAGCTTTCAGAACGCGGCGGCACTTGGCTTCGCTGGCGACCCGATCCTAATGCCGGACACCGTGGACGCGGTGTTTAACGACGGAACAACCGAGGCGGTTGCCGTATCGTGGGACGCGGCGCAGGTCGCGCTGGCGGAAGCGGGCGGCGTGGGCGTTTATTTAATCGACGGCGTTGTAGACGGCACGGCCGTGCAGTGTGTGCTGACCGTAACGGCGGACAATTATCTGCGAAACCCGGGCTTTGAGGACGCCGACATGACCATGTGGAAGGTGGAGAACATCGGCGGCGTGACCGATCAGGTGTACCGCGCCGAGAGCATCAACGACATCAAGAGCGGCAAAGGGCTGTTCCACTTCTACGATCCCGAGGCCGTGGAGTTCCGCGTAGAGCAGACGGTTACGGGGCTTTTAGACGGCAACTACAATTTCAGCCTCTACATCCACGGCGGCGACGCCAAGGAGCAGGAGATGTATATCTATGTCATTCTGAATGGTGAAACCTTCGCTACCGCGCCGATGTCCGTCACCAAATGGCAGGAGTGGCAGCACCCGGCCATCGAAAACATCCCCGTCACAGGCGGCACAGTGACCGTCGGCGCGTACGTGAAAGCCTCCGGCTCCGGCCCGTGGGGGAAACTGGACGATTGGATGCTCAATAAAGCGCGGTGAGCGCATGACTGCCGATGTGGGGAGGATACGGATATGGAAAGAAAGATCCAAAAACAGGTTCGGGGTTTCAAAACACAGGATGGAGCTGGCGTCAATCTGGTCAGAGTGCTGGGAAAAGAAACGGTTCGGGACTACGACCCGATTCTATTGCTCGATTCCTTTGACAGTACGAATCCCGATGATTACATGGCGGGCTTTCCCCTGCATCCGCACAGGGGCATCGAAACCATCAGCTATGTGTATCGCGGGCATATCACGCATAAGGACAGCTTAGGCCATGAGGATACGATCGGTGACGGAGAGGTACAGTGGATGTCGGCGGGTTCCGGCATTCTGCATGAAGAAAGGCTGCCGGCATCCGATCGATTGCTTGGCGTACAGCTTTGGCTTAATCTGCCCGCAAAAGATAAAATGGCTCCTCCCGCGTACCGCAGTATCAAGAACGCTGAAATTCAAGAAATAGCGTTGGATAACGGCAAGTTACGGCTTCTCGCGGGTGAATATGCGGGAAGAAAAGGATACGCAAGCAAATACCTTCCGCTGGATTATTACGATATACACCTGCATCCGAACGCATCTATTGTCTTGCATACGGAATATGATCGCTCCGTATTGGTGTTTACCCTCCTGGGAGCCGCATATGTCGGAGGCGAGCTGGTCAAAGAAAAGACGGCGGTCAAACTTACCCCCGGCGACAATGTAAAAATTAAGGCATCCGACAAAAATGCCCAGGTATTATTCATAAGTTCTAACCTTCTGGCTGAACCGGTAGTCTGGGGCGGCCCTATCGTGATGAACACAAAGGAAGAATTGAACAGGGCTTTTGACGACCTGCAAAAAGGAACCTTTCTGCAACAGAGAATCGCGTATTGAACAACCATACACAGGCAATTCTAACAGGATAAGGGGTTCCATGCGCAGAATCCATCCCGGTGACGCAGGAAGCCGAAAGCTATATTATGGGTGAAGAACATGCCAGGCGACAGAATTGATGTCAAAGAAGTAAGCATCACAAGCGAAGACGCTTCGGGGCTGCTTGGGGAATTGAACGCCGCGCTGACGCGGATAACCGGCGCGAGCGGCGAGGCGAGCTTTGCGGCGGAAGACGTTGCCGATGCGCGCGGCGTATTTGTGATTGCATACGTCAACGGCGAAGCGCTTGGCTGCGGCGCGTTGCGCCCGCTCTCGGAACGCACCGCGGAAATCAAGCGCGTGTACGCCCGCCCCAATGCAATCGGCATCGGAAGCGCGATTGTCAAAGCGCTCGAAGAAAAAGCCCGTATATTGGGCTATACCGAACTCGTGCTGGAAACCAGAAAGGTCAACGCCGCAGCAGTGGCGTTTTACATGAAACTCGGTTATCTCCCCTGCCCGAATTTCGGGAAATATGTCGGGCGGGAGGATGCAGTGTGTATGTCCAAATGGATATCGTACAAGGCAAAGTAACATAAGGGCAAGAATAATAGGTGTTAAACTCCATTTTGTATTTCCTGATAATTACTCAATAGGATGATCAAAAACTACTGGGAAGTCCCATCGTGCCCATACATACCTTTTAGAATACTCTCAACGTCACTTTCGATAATCCTGATATCACGCACATGACACTGTTTTGTGACTAAGGACACAGCATCGGCAATAGAAATAAGTTGTTTGTCGCAAACAAGATTGATCG
>JBDRTL010000406.1:0-5032 GCA_043824045.1 Bacillota bacterium | reverse complement strand
CTCAATATGGCCAAATATGAGGTTGACCAATATTGATATTAAAGAACTTAAGCCAACGATTGATGCAATAGTTCCGAAATCCACTAGTTCACCCCATTTTTATACTCAGTCCTGCGGTTTCGCGTCCTCTGCGGCGGGCGTGATTTTGCTGACCAGCGCTTTCTCAAGCCTGTGCTCGTGGATCGCTTCCACTTTGATATGCAGGCCGTAGATATCCACCTCGGGGGTGGAGCCATCTTCCGGGATGGTGTTAAAGCAGGAGAACACCATGCCGCCCAGGGTATCGTATTCCTCGTCCAGGGGCAGCTCGATATCCAGCGCATCGGCCAGCGTTTCCAGCTCTACGCTGCCGTCGCAGCGCCACAGGTTGTCGCCGATCTGCACGATATCGTTTTCTTCGGTGGGGTCAAACTCGTCGTAGATATTGCCAACGATTTCCTCAATCAGGTCTTCCATCGTCACGATGCCGCTCATGCCGCCGTATTCGTCCACGACGACGGCCATGTGTACCTTCTGCCGCTGCATATTGCGAAACAGCACGTCGGCCTGTACGGTTTCGGGCACCAGATAGGCGGGGCGCAGCAACTCGCGCATTGTCTTTTTATGCTCGTCGTGCGCGTTCAGCAGAAAATCGCGCGTGTTTAAAATGCCGATGATATCGTCGATATCCTCGTCGTAGATGGGAAAGCGGCTCAGGCCCGATTCCCGAATCGTTTTAAGGATATCTTCAAACGTATCTTCCACATGGATGGCGACCACGTCCATGCGGTGCACCATCACGTATTCGGCGGTGATATTGTTGAATTCGAAGATGTTTTCAATCATCTCGCGCTCGTCTTCCTGAATGGTGCCCTTCTCACCGCCGATATCCACCATCAGGCGGATTTCCTCTTCGGTGATGATATTCCTGTCCGGATGCGGGTTGATGCGCATCAGGCGTAAAAGCCCGTTTGTCGAAACGCTTAACAGCCAGACGATGGGCTTGAAGATCACCTGCACGACGATGATGACGCGGCTGGTCAGCCGCGCGACTTTCTCGGGGTTCTGCATGGCGATGCGCTTGGGCGCAAGCTCGCCCAAAACCAGCGTGAAATAGCTTAAAACGATCGTCACCACTATCATGCTCAGGGTGCCCAGCGCTTGCTCCGATATCAGCGTAAACCCGCCGGCCACCATGGATCTGGCGATGCGGCTTGCGATGTTGCTTGCGGCGAACGCACTAGCTAAAAATCCTCCCAATGTGATGCATACCTGTATCGTGGACAGGAAATCACTGGGGGATTCTGCCAGCCGAAGCATCAGTGCGGCCTTTTTATCGCCTTCTTCGGCCTGTTTTCGTACTTTATTTTCGTTAATGGAGATGACGGCGATTTCCGTCGCGGCGAAAAATGCGTTGATCAGGATCAGAACGAACTGAAGCAGCAGATGACTGCCTATGGGGTCGTCCAAGGAATAGCCCTCCTTCGGTAAGGTACATCGTGTGTCTTGGTCGCGATATGGTATTATAGCATATTTCGAAGCTTTTCCGCCACTCAAAAGCCGCCCCGCGCCGGAGGAAGCTTTTCAAAGGCGCTCAGTTTTGCCTGCCCGGAAACCGTATTGTGATACTGGTGCCTTTGTCCGGCTCGCTTTCGAGGCTGACCGTGGCATTGTGCAGCTGCGCCCCATTTTTCACAATCGAGAGGCCAAGGCCCGTGCCTCCGGTCTCCTTGGAGCGGCTGGAATCCACCCGGTAGAAGCGCTCGAACACCCGGTGATGGTGCTCGGGCGGAATGCCAAGGCCGGTATCCTTCACGGTGATATACGGCTGTTCGTCCGCCGTGCCGACCAGCACGGCGACGCTGCCGTTGAGCTTGTTATATTTGATGGCGTTGTCGATCAGGTTGATCACCATTTCTTCAAGCAGCGTGCGGTCGCCCGTCACGATGGTCTGCGCGCCTTCCACGGTCAGGCTTACGCTGCTCTTCTGTGCGTAATCGCGCAGCTTCGACGCGCAGGCCTGCGCCAGCATGAAAAGCTCCACGGGCAGCTTTTCTTTGGTTACGCCCTCGTCGAGCTTGGACAGGCGGAGGATATCCTCCACCAGCGACAAAAGCCGCAGGCTTTCCTGATGGATCTTCTTGCCCAGCGCGGCGGTATCCTCCGGCTTGGCAAGGCCCGTTTCCAAAAGCTCCGCGTAGCCCGAGATCGTGGTGAGCGGGGTGCGCAGCTCGTGGCTTACGTTGGCGGTAAACTGCTTGCGGTTCTGCTCGGCGGTTTGCGCCTCGGTGATATCCTGTAAAAGCAGCACGATGCCGATCTCGCCCTCGGACGGGCTGGAGGATACGTGATACGTACGCCTGCCGATCCGCATTTCACCGCTGCCGCCGTTGTCGGAGAGGATTCGCATCATTGTTTCATGGCGGTTGATTTCCAGCAGGGATCTATGGAGCGGGTCGCCATGCCCGGCGTTCAATATTTGCCGCGCCGCGGGATTGATGACCAGCACACGGTGCCCCTCGCCCAGCACGATCAAGCCTTCCCGAAGGTTCTTGAGCATGGTGGCGACCTCCGTCTGGTGCCGTTTCTGGTCTTGCATCTGCTCCGCGATGCGCCGGTTCTGCGCATCCATCCGCCTGAGCATGGGGGAGAATTCCTCGTAGGCGTCGCTTTGCAGCGGGTCGTCGAGGTTGATGCGGTTCAGCGGCCGGATCAGGGAGCCGGTGATGGGCTTTGCCAGCTGATAGGCGAGAATGGCGGAGAGCAGGAACCCGAGCGCGATCCATAACAGCATGCCGCGCACCGTAACCCATACGCTTTTAAGCGCGCCCGCGACGCGCAGCACATAGGCGCCGTTCAGCCTTTGCGCGTAGTACACGCTCGTCTCGCCGATGGTCGCGCTGGAACGGCTGGAGTTGCCAGCGCCCGTGTTCATCGCGTCGATAATCTCCGGCCGATCGGCGTGATTTTCCATCTGGGCTGCGTCCGCCCGGTTGTCAAACAGCACGACGCCGTCCTGATCAATCAGCGTGACGCGGTTGACGAAGATGCCGGCTTTCAGGTACGCGGCCGGATCGTCCTGCCCTTCCAGCAGCGACGTTAGCATGTCCGCCTCTTCCCGAAGCTGCGTTTGCAGGTTATTGCTGAAATACATGTACATACCGCCGATCAGAAGGATCGACAGCAAAAGCGAAATCAACATGGAAAACAAGACAAGGATTCGGAACAGCTTTTTCCTCACGATGCTTCCTCCAGCTTATATCCCACGCCGCGCACCGTATGGATCATCTCTCCGCAGACGTCCAGTTTGAGGCGCAGGGAGCGGATATGCACGTCCACGGTGCGCGTATCGCCCGCGTAGTTCAGCCCCCACACGTCGTCCAGCAGCATGTCGCGCGTAACGGCTTTGCCCGTGTGCGCCATTAAAAACGAGAGCAGTTCAAACTCCATGTGCGTAAGCTCCACGGGCTTTCCGTCCGCGATCACCAGGTGACGCTCGCGGTCGAGCGTCAGTGCGCCGACGGTCAGCACCGCTTCAGCCGGTTCCTCCACGCTCCTGCGCAGCAGCGCCTTGACCCGCGCCAGAAGCTCCATCACGCCGAAGGGCTTGGACAGGTAATCGTCCGCGCCGGCGTCCAGCCCGCGTACCTTGTCCATCTCGGTGCCTTTGGCGGTCACGAGGATGATCGGCAGCCGCTTGGTCCGGGGCTCGCGGCGGAGGCTCTGCAGCAGCGTCACGCCGTCTTCGCCGGGCAGCATCACATCCAGCAGCACCAGAGACGGAAGGGTCTTTTTGATCGCCGTGCGAAACGCCGCGGCGCCGGCAAAGCCCTCCACTTCAAATCCGGCCTGTCTGAGCGCGTACAGCTCCAGCTCGCGGACGCCGGCATCATCTTCAACGATATGGATCATCGAAGCTCGTCTCCTTTATACAGGCCGGTCACGCAGTATTCCACCCATTCGGCGATATTGGTCGCGTGGTCGCCGATCCGCTCGTAATATTTTGCGATCATCAGGAAATCCAACCCTTCCACGCTGCGGGACGAATCCTTGACCAGATAATCGACGATCTCCTGCTTCACCTCGACAAACAGGTTGTCCACGATATCGTCGTCCTCGATCACGACGCGCGCAAGTTCCACATCCTGCCGCACATAAGCGTCCACGGCGCGGTGCACCATGTCCACGGCGGTGCGGGACATGGCGGCAAAATGCGCGGGCAGCGATTCGACCTGATAGCCGATCATCGTTACGATCTCGCTGATATCGGCCGCATGGTCGGCGATTCGCTCCATATCGGTGATCATCTTCAGCGCCGAAGATACCACGCGCAGGTCATGCGCCACCGGCTGGCGCGTTAAAAGCATCCTGAGGCACAGGCTTTCGATTTCCCGCTCCTTGCGGTCGATCACTGCGTCGCCTTCGATAATTTCCTTTGCGCGTTTGACATCCATGGCCTGCAACACTTCGCTGGCAGCTTCGAGTGTGTTTTCAATCATGCCGCACATCTCGATCATCTGCTGGTTGAGTACTTCCACCTGCGCGTCGAACAGATTCTTTCTCATCATCCGAACCTCCCTGTGATGTAGTCCTCGGTTCTTTTATCCTGCGGCATGGCAAACAAATCTTGGGTTTTTCCCGTTTCGACCACTTCGCCGAGCAGGAAAAACGAGGTGGTATCGCTGATTCGAAGCGCCTGCTGCATGTTATGGGTCACGATGACAATGGTGTATTTATGTTTCAGTTCCACAGCCAGTTCTTCGATCTTGCCCGTGGAGATGGGGTCCAGCGCGCTGGTCGGTTCATCCATTAAAAGCACTTCGGGCTGTACGGCAAGCGCCCGCGCGATGCAAAGGCGCTGCTGCTGGCCGCCGGAAAGCCCCAAAGCGCTGTTGTTCAGGCGGTCTTTGACCTCGTCCCAGATGGCGGCGTCCTGCAATGAGCGCTCCACCACCTCGTCCAGCATCGCCTTGCGGCGTATGCCGTGGGTGCGCGGGCCGTACGCGATATTGTCGTACACTGTCATGGGAAACGGATTGGGTTTTTGAAACAC
>JBDRTL010000405.1:0-2200 GCA_043824045.1 Bacillota bacterium | reverse complement strand
AGGGCGGCAACCACTTCCTGCACAATATCCGCCGCAACGTGGACATCACGCATTTCGTGCACGACAATCAGATTTACGGGCTGACCAAGGGCCAGACGTCGCCCACGTCCGATTCCTGTACGGTGGACCGCACGGGGGCGTGCAACCTCAGCATGCCGTTCCAGCCGCTTTTGGTCGCGCTCGCGGCCGGGGCCACCTTTGCGGCGCGAACCTTCAGCGGCAACAGGGAGCACATGGCCAAAATGATGAAAGCGGCCATCCTGCACAAGGGATACGCGCTTGTGGATATCCTGCAGCCGTGCATCAGCTTCAACAAGGTCAATACCTTCGGCTATTACAAAGAGCATACCTACGAACTCGAGGCCGAATACGACGCGGCTAATCTCCAAACGGCGCTGCTGCGCAGCATGGAGTACGGCCCCAAAATTCCCATCGGCATCCTGTATCAGGCGGGAAAGCCCACCTATCTTGAGCAGCGCCCCAACCTTTTCGACGGCACGCCGATGATCGACAGACAGGTTTCGACGGAAAAGCTAAAAACGCTGCTCAACCGGTTTTTGTAACGAATGCGAAAAAACTCCGGACGCAAGGTTTCGCGTCCGGAGCTTCACGATGCGCAGCCGGTTTCCCTCTACTGCGCCAGGCTCAGATAGATTTCGTTCAGGTTTTTTTCCATGCGCTCCAGATAACTCAGGCCGTCCTCCGCGCTTTCGATTGTGTAGATCGTTTTCACATTCGCGCCGACTTCGTTGGCAAGGGTTTCCGAAATCTCGGGGCTTGCCATTTCCTCGGCAAAAATCGTGGTTACGCCGTTCGCCCTGCAATAGTCAATGAGCTCGGCAAGCTGCTGCGCGCTGGGTTCGCCTTCCGCAAACACGTCCTCCACGCTGTTTTGGGTCAGCCCGAAATCCCGGCAGAGATAGCCGAACGCCGCGTGTCCGGTGACGAAGTTTTTCTTCACAACCGTGCCGAACTTTGCCTGATATTCGTCATACAGGGTTTGCAGCTGCGCGGCAAACGCCCGATAGTTCGCTTCGTAGTATTCCGCATTGGCGGGATCGGCGGCGGAAAACGCGGTTTTAATATTTCCGGCCTGAATCTGCGCGCCCTTTAAACTTAACCAAAGGTGCGGATCGTACTGGCCGTGCTCGTGCGAATGCCCTTCTTCGTGTTCTTCTTCGTGCTCTTCTTCGTGTTCTTCTTCGTGTTCTTCTTCGGCGTTGCCGATGGGCTCGGCGCCAACGGACGCATCCACGACGATCAGCGCTTCGTTGTTTACCGCGGCAATGACTTCCTCCACCCAGCCTTCCATATCCAAGCCGTTGTACACGAACACCTTCGCGTCGCTTAAAGCTGCCAGATCCTGCGCCTTGGGTTCGAAATCATGCGGCTCGGTACCGTCGGGTATGATGGTCGCAATTTCCACCCTGTCTCCGCCGACGGCCTTCGCAAACTCCATGATCGCGTTGAACGTGACCGTAACGTTCAGTTTTCCGGGCTCCGCTGCGGCGGCCTGCCCGCCCGTAGCCATCGTCAGGCTGAGGACGATCGCCAGGCATACTATCAGAGCGCTTCGTTTCATTAACATTTGTCCATCTCCCGTTATCCTGTGTATTCAAGTTGTTATTGCAATTCACTTGCAATTACGTGTATAATAAACGTTGCGATCCCCATTGTCAAGCGCTATTTTTCAAATTATACTCAAACGGGGGCGGAATATGAATACTGGAATCGATTTAAAAAGCCGGGAAGGTGTGCGGATGGTCACGGCAGAGAACCTGTCGTTCTCCTATACGGGTGCGCACCCGTTTATTCTGGAAGGGCTCAACCTCTACATCAGGGCGGGGGAGTATGAATCCGTCGTGGGGGAGAACGGCTCCGGAAAGAGCACGCTGATACGGCTAATTTTGAGGTTTCTGAAGCCGACGAGCGGAACAGTAACCACGCTGGCGAACCGCATCGGATACATGCCGCAGAGAAACGATTTTACAAACGCGGGGTTTCCGATCACCGTTTATGAAATGCTCAATTCCTACCGCAATCTGCTGAAGATCAAAAACAGGAAAAGCATGGAGGACAACCTGGAGCGGGTCGGCCTTGCGGGCTTTTCACACGCGCTGATGGGTACCCTGTCGGGCGGGCAATGCCAGAAAGCGCTGATCGTGCGGGCTTTGATCGGCGATCCGGATCTGCTGATTCT
>JBDRTL010000404.1:0-2021 GCA_043824045.1 Bacillota bacterium | reverse complement strand
CGTATCGCGCTGGGGATCTGCCAAAGCCTGCGGCAAAACGGGCACGCGGCGCTTTTGTGCCATTCGCGCGGCGGCATCCCCGAATCGGTGCCGAGCTTTCGCGTCGGCAGCCGCCTGGACACGATGATTCACGCCGGGCTTGCGCGGTTTTTCGACTGCGCGGGCTTCCTGTCGCGCCGCGCGACCAAAAAGCTCGTGCGCCAGCTTAGGCTTTACAAACCGGACGTCGTGCACCTGCACAACCTGCACGGGTATTATCTGAACCTGCCCATCCTGATGGATTATTTGTGCGGCGCGGACATCCCCGTGGTGTGGACGCTGCACGACTGCTGGCCGTTCACGGGGCACTGCGCGCATTACGCGATGGCCGGCTGCGTGCGCTTCCGCTCGGGCTGCCACCACTGCCCCAACAAGCGGCAGTATCCGGCGAGCTACCTGCTCGACCGTTCCAGACCGAACTGGCTTAAAAAGCGCGGGAAAATCACGGCGCTCAAACACCTCACGCTGGCCGCGCCTTCCGAGTGGCTGGCTGGAGAGGCGGGGAAATCCTTCCTCGGCGGGTATCCGGTTTGCGTGCTGCCGAGCGGGATTGACCTGAGCGCGTTTCGCCCCGCGGGCGAGGATGACGTGAAGGCGGCCATCGCGCGGCACGGGCTTATGAAGCACGGCGAGCTGCCGATCCTTTTAAGCGTTGCCAGCGCGTGGCGCGCCGCCAAGGGCATCAACGACCTGATGGAACTGGCGAAGCTGCTCAAAGGCGAGATGGTGATCGCCGTCGTCGGGCTGACGGCGCGGCAGATGGAATACCTGCCGCCGGAGATGATCGGCATCCCGATGGTGCACGGGCCGCACAGCCTGCGCGCGCTGTATACCGCCGCCGATATCTATATCAGCCTGAGCTACGAGGAAAGCCAGGGCCTGACGCTGATCGAGGCGATGGCCTGCGGCACGCAGGTGGTCTGCTACGATCAAACCGCGCTGCCCGAAATCGTGACCGGAGACACGGGGATAGTCGTGCCTGCGGGCGATATCGGGGCCGCCGCCGAGGCCTGCAGGAAACTGCTGGAAGCGCCCAAGTCGCCCGACGATTGCCAGGCCCGCGCTGCCGCCTTCGACCGCGACCGGCAGTTTACGGCGTATGTGCGGCTGTACGAGGAGCTGGCGGAAATCAAATAAAGCAAGGCGAGATATCTATATGGCGATGTGGAATCCATGGCGCGGCTGCCGCAGGCACAGCGAGGGATGCAGGTTTTGCTACATTCATAAAGGCGACTTCAAAAAGGGCGTTGACACCGAAAGCATCGTAAAAACCGATCATTTTTATGCCCCTTCCGCGAAATTGAAATCCGGCGCGTACAAGATGAAGCCGGGGCAGATCGTTTACCTCTGCTTTTCCGCGGATTTCCTTATTGAGGACGCCGATGCGTGGCGCGGCGAGTGCTGGCAGATGATCGCCGAGCGGAAAGACCTGCATTTCGTGTTCCTTACCAAGCGGATCGAGCGGTTTTTGGACTGCGTTCCCGCCGATTGGGGCGACGGATACGATAACGTCACCGTCGGCTGCACCGTGGAAAACCAGGCGCGCGCGGACGAGCGGCTCAGTATTTTCAGGGATCTGCCGATCAAGCATAAAAACATCATCTGCCAGCCACTTTTGGAAGCCGTCGACCTTACGCGGTATCTTAGCGAAGATATCGGGCTTGTGGTCGTGGGCGGCGAAAGCGACCGCGACGCGCGGGAGCTTGATTTTGATTGGGTGCTGGATATCCGCAGCCAGTGCATGGAGCGCGGCGTGCGCTTCCAGTTCCGCCAATGCGGTACGCACTTTGTAAAAGATGGCAAGCGCTATACCCTCAGCGTGCGCGAACTGATGGGCCAGGCGAAAAAAGCGGGCATCGACGTCTGACGCATGGACGAATACCGCAACGGAGGTCAAGAACGGAAAGGTCTGCCCGTGCTAGATTATATCTGCGAAGAGGGAGGCAGCATGAACCGGAAAGACATTGCCTATGCCGTGGGAC
>JBDRTL010000403.1:0-9623 GCA_043824045.1 Bacillota bacterium | reverse complement strand
TTTAGAATGGAAAAAAGAAGAAGAAGCAAAACGCGAACAGGATGGTCAGTTCCGCAAGGAGGCCCCAGATGAAAAGCCAGACCAGCAGCGCGACGACCGCGTAGGACAACAGCGCGATGGCCGACTGTTTCTGGTAATTGCTCCCCACCTCAAACCCTTTGGCTTCCGCCGATTTTTTGGAAAAGAGCAGGCCTTCCAAGCCGGATATTCCGGCTACGGCGACGATGATGACGGGAACCATGAAATGCAGCTGCGCCGCGGGGTTGTATACGTCCTGAAAACCGATCTGGTATCCGAAATAGAAGGCCGCGCACACCGACAGGATTCGCACTACGTCCAGGATCATCATGAGCATTTGTCTTCCCCTCCGATTTTAATAAGATGCGGCATTGTCAGGCTGCGATAAAACGATCTGTTCTTGGAGGAATCATACCATATGGGCATTCATCTTTCAAGCTCTGCCTGGCGCATCCGTTCCCGGTTACAGGCGGTTATCACCGCTTTGTCCGCACGGCGCGGCGGCGCGACGTCTCGGGCGCCGCGCTTTCCAAACGAAGGGAAGGGCGGGTCGCTGTTTCTGAAAGCTGTTAATACCGCAGGCAGCAGGCCGTATCGGAAACTGCCGGGGCGTTGTGATCGATTAAACAGCGCCCGCACCTGACGTAAACCGCCTGTTTTCCGCTTGACAGCGCTTTGCGCCTGTATTACAGTGCGGGGAGAAAGCGCAATGGGAACATGCCTTCGCCGCGGGGCGGCGTTCCGGCTTTCGTGATTGCGGAGGTCGGTCGGCAAAGTCCTCATTTGCTGTAAAAGGAGCGGCGGTTATGATTATTCCGTATCTGAGCTTCCGGGGTGACTGCGAGGAAGCGATTACCCTGTACTGCACGGCGCTGGGCGGGAAGATCGCGTACCTGTCCCGCTTCACCGAGGCGACGGGCGGCAAAGCGCTCAGCGGCAAGGTGATGCACGTGGAGGCGGCCTTCGGCGCGGGCGCAATCGCCGCCGGCGACCGGGAAGAGCCCGTGGAAAACTTCGATGCTGTCCGGCTGATGATCCACTGCGCGACCTCGACGGAGGCGGACCGGATTCTGGACGTGTTCGGTAAGGACGGCGAGGTGCTCCAGCGCCTGACGCCGCATCCCCCGCCTGACGACGGCGGCATGGGCGGCCTCGTGCGCGACAAGTACGGCTATACGTGGATCATCACCGCGCCCAACGACCGGAAATAGCATACCCGCGGGCGGTGGGTCTCCGGCGCGGAAAGAATGTAACCCTGGTAACTGCAGGCAATGCGGGCAGGTGCTCACCGCATGGGGAGATCCTGCCTTTCACATTTTGATAAAAAATATAAAAAAGGTGTTGACAATCCCGATTAACTATTATATATTATGCAGTAGTTAATATCATACGGTATTGACGATACGCAATACGGGAGGGATCGGCTTGAACATACAGTACAAAAAAGGCGTGATCGAGCTTTGTGTGCTGGCGCTGCTGGACCGGCGGGATTGCTACGGGTACGAGATATCCGATACGATCGGCAGGCAAATCGATATTTCCGACGGCACCGTATACCCGATTCTGCGCAAGCTGAAAAGCGACGGCCTGGTCACCACGTATCTGCAGGAAGAAAGCGGCGGCCCCCCGCGCAAGTATTACAAGCTCACGGAGACGGGCACAGCACAGTATGCAAAGGACAGGGCGGACTGGCTTTCGTTCATCGAAGCCGCCCGCGCCATCATGGAGGAAACCGGCAATGACGAAGCATGAATTCTTATCCACTCTGGAAAAACAGCTGAAACAACGGGAAATCGGCGAGATTGAGGACATTCTGCAGGAATACGGGGAGCATTTTGCCTTTAAGATGAAGGACGGCTATACCGAGGAGGAGATCGCGGCGAAACTGGGCGACCCGCAGGCGATCGCCGCGCAGTACGATGCGGCTGCAAGCCCCCCTAAGCGCAATACCGGCTTGAAGATCATAGCGGGCACGGGGCTTGGTTTTGCAGACATCTTTTCGTTTTCGTTCCTGCTCGCGCTGTACGCGTTTTCGTTCGTGTTTGCGGCGCTTGCAAGCGCATGCCTCGCCGTCGCGGTCAGCTATCTCTTCGGGCTGAATCCCTACGGTATTCTTCCGCTCATGCCCTACCACTGCGCGGCGATCTTTGCGGTCACGCTGCTGTCGTTCATGGCGCTTTCGCTGTTCGGCGTGTATTTCTGGACGGGGCTGGTCACACAGTTGACCAAGTCCTACCTGCGGTACCGCAAGAACTTCATGGCGGCCGCTTCGGGAAGCGCCAGATTGCTGCCCTATCCCGTCCGCATGCAGATGCCGCCCAAAGTCTGGCGTACGCTTCGCAAACTCTTGTTGATTTCACTATGCGTGTTCGTGTTCAGCTTCACCGCCGCCTATGTGGTCTGCGCGATCTCCGCGGGCGCGCTGGGCTGGTGGCACGCGTGGAACTGGTTTGTGTAAGGAGCGCGCGCATGAAAACGATCGTGATTACCGGCGCGACCAGCGGCATCGGGTACGCGGTGTGCCGTGCATTTGCGGGGCTTCGCTGGGCGGTGCTGGGCATCGGCCGCAGCGAGGAAAAGTGCGCCGCCGTCGCTAAGAAGCTGCGCGCGGAGTTTCCCGACGCGGTGATCGAGTTCTTCCCCTGCGATCTTTCCAAACAGGCGGAAATCCTGATGCTTGGCGATGCGCTGACGCGGACGCTCGAAGACCGCTTTGACGGAAAGCTCAACGCGCTGGTCAATAATGCGGGTTGTGTGCGCAGCCACTACACCACCACTGAGGACGGGGTGGAAACCGTGTTCGCCGTCAACCATCTGGCCGCGTTCCTGCTCACCAAACAACTTCTGCCCGCGCTTTACATGGCGCGGGGGCGCGTGCTGGTCACCGCCAGCCAGTCGCACAAGCATACGCGGATGCGCTGGAACGACGTGATGCTGACCGGCGGGTACCGGCCGCTGCTTGCCTACAAGCAGTCCAAGCTTTGCAATCTGCTGTTCGCGCGGGAGTTTAACCGCCGGTTTTCGCAGCGGGGCGTGCGCTGCTACGGCATTGATCCCGGACTGGTGAACACCGATATCGGAGAGAAAAACACCTCAGGCATCGTGAAGCTCTTCTGGCGCCTGCGCAAAGGAAGCGGCGTTGCGGCGGAGACGGCGGCAAAGACCTACGTGCGCGTGCTGACGGCTGATACCGCCGATGCGCTGTATTACGGGCAGGATAGCCCCCGATGGTACAGCCGCCAGGTCAGCGATGCAAACGCCGCGCGGCTCTGGACGCTGTCCGAGCGGCTTTGCGGAACCGCGTTTCCATAAAGGCAGGGATGACGATGCATGTTTTGATTACCGGGGCGTCCGGCGGGCTGGGCAGGGCGTTTGCGCTGGAATGCGCGCGGCGCGGCTATGATTTGCTCCTCACGGATATCGACGCTGCGGGCCTTGCAAAGGCGGCGGTCGGCATCCGAAGGCAGTACGGCGCGCGGGTGGAAACCTACGCATGCGATATCACGGACGAAATCTCCGTGGACGCCATGATCGCCTTCGCAAAGGAGAAGGGCATCGCGCTGCATATGCTGCTTAACGTGGCGGGGCTGGATTTTGAAGGCGCGTTTCACAAGCGCAGCTTCGGCGACCTGTCCAGCATTCTGCGCGTGAATATCGAGGCCACGCTGCGCATCACGCACAAAGCGCTGGCGCTTCGCGACGCGGGGCGGGACTTTCATATTATCTTCGTTTCAAGCCTCGCCTCGCTCTATCCCATCCCTTTGAAGGCAACCTATGCGGCCTCCAAGCGTTTCCTGCTCGATTTTTCCATCGCGCTGGGCGAGGAATTAAGGCCGCTGGGCGTCCATGTGCTCGCGTTGTGCCCGGGCGGGCTCTCCACGCGGGAGGATTGCCTGCAGGCCATCGCCGCGCAGGGCTTCTGGGGCAACGCCACGACCAATGATATCGAAAAGGTGGTGCGCCGCACGATCAATCGGGCGCTGCGCGGCAAAACGCTCTATATTCCCGGCCTGGTCAACAATATCTTCCGTTTCGTCTCGCGGCTCGTGCCGCCCGGCGTTATCGCGCGGCTGCTCCACAGGCGCTGGCTGCACGCGCAGGAACAATGGCTGACGCTGGAGGAGCACGTCCGGTGATGCCAAACGCGCCGATGTGCAGTATAATGGACGCAGAACAGGCGAATTCCTCGGAACGGAGACAGGACCATGGGAAAAACGGGATCGCTGATCCGGCGGCTGCGGACGGAGCGCAGGCTTTCGCAAAAGGCGTTGTGCAGGGGCATCTGCGCCGTTTCGTATTTGAGCAAAATCGAAAAAGGCACGGCCAATCCCGGCGAGGAGATTATCAGGCTCCTCTTTCAGGCGCTGGGCGTGGAGTTTCAGATGGACGAAGCGTTTCTGCGCGGCACGCGGCAGGCGCTGGACGCCTATTTCGAACACGCCGCTTACCTGGAACCCAAGGACGCGGAGCGGGAACGGCTGCTCTCCGTGCGTGATCAGGCGCTCAGAAGCCCGCTGACCGATTCGTACACGCTGTTTCTGGCGTATAACGCGCTGGAGGAAGAGGAAGATCCAAAAAAGGCGGCGGAACTGCTCAACAGCCTGCGATACCGGGAAGCGGAGATGGACGAGCGGGATCTGTTTTTCTACGTGCTGGCGCACGGCATGCTCGCCTGCGATGCGGATAAAGGCCTTGCCTGGCACCAAAAGGCGAACCGCCTGCGCCCGTGCGGCCTGGTAGCGTACCAGATGGGCAAGTGCTATCACCTGCACGGGGCGTATCAGGCAGCCATCGATCATCTCCAAACTGCCTACACGCGCGCGGCGGACGAGGGCAGCCCGATAATCCTGCTGCTTTCTTCCAACCTGACCGCGATCTGTTATTCCGATCTCTACCAAAAAGACCTGATGCTGCAATATTTCCGGCAGGCGAGGAGATTGGCGCGGCGAATCGAGCCGCAGATGATACCGCAGATCGATTACAACATCGGGGCCACGCTGGTGAGCATGCGAAAAAGCGCGGACGCGCTGCCGTATCTGAAGAAAGCGGAAGAAGGCGGGTACGGAGCCGACCTGCTGTTATACCACAAGCTTGCCATCGCCTGCTTTGATATAGGTGATCTGCAGGCTGCTAAAAAATACCTGCGCAAGGCGGACGTGCTGCTCAAAGCCGGAAAAGGCACGCCGATGGAGGAGAAGATGATCCGCATCGTCCGTTTCCGGCTGATGAAGAACTACCTCGCGTTGGAGGAATACTATACGCTGCTTCGGGAAGTGTACGACGAAATCGGGCAGGTGTACCACCACGGCTTTAGGCAGTTCCACGGCAATCTGCTCATCGAAGCCTGCGTGCACAACCGCCGCTACAAGGAAGCGCTTCACATCGCTGCGGAAGTGGAGATATTTCCCGAATTCATCGAATAAAGTGATATAATCCTGATAATCAGTAGCATATTTCCCAATACAGACCCTATTGCAACTCCTGAACGCAGGCACTATACTGCATGCGAAGGAGTTGATATTAAATGCGCCTAAAGAAACCGGGGTTGTGGACGAAGGATTTTACCATCATCACGCTGGGCACGGTCATCAGCGCGATCGGCGGTACGGCGGTCAGCTTTGCCATGAGCCTGATCGTGTTTGACAACACGGGCTCCACGTGGCTGTCGGGCGTGTTCGCCGCGGTGACGATGCTGCCAAACATCGTGCTGCCGGTAATCTCCGCGCCGATGGTGGACAAGGCGTGCCGCCGTAACATCATCGCGGGGATCGACTTTTTCATGAGTATCCTCTACTTCGCTTTCGCCGCCTACCTGTTCAGCGCGGAATTTTCCTACGGGATGTACATGGCGTTCGGGCTGATCACCTCCACGCTTGGTATGGTGTACCATCAGGCGTACTCGTCCCTTTACCCCGAGTTGATCCCGGACGGCTTTGCGCAGAAGGGCTACTCCGTGTCCTCGCTCATTTACCCCACTGTCACCACGGTGGTCACGCCGGTCGCGGCCATTGTGTATAAAACGGTCGGCATCGAATGGTTCTTCCTGGCGGAGGGCGCGCTGCTGCTGATCGCCTCCATCGTCGAATGCTTCATCAGCAGGGACCGCGGCGACAGAGAAAAAACCCCCTTCTGCTTCCGCACGTACTGCAGCGACGCGCTGGGCGGTATCCGCTACCTGAAGCGGGAGAAGGGCATTCGCAGCATTTATACTTACATGGCGGTGGTCAATTCCGCCGCGCAGGGAAACGACCTGATGGCGATGGCGTTTTTCCAGTCCAACCCGGCGCTGGGCGCGGCGATGTATTCGCTGCTGATCTCGGCGGAGACCGTCGGGCGGATGATCGGCAGCTTCTTCCATTACTTTTTGAAGATTCCACCCAAGCTGCGCTATCAGGTGACGGAGAAGGTGTACATCCTCTATGAATCGCTGGACGGCGTGATGCTTCTGCTAAGCTACCCGCTGATGATTTTAATCCGCTTTGTGCTGGGCTTTCTGGGGGTGAACTCAGCCACGCTGCGGGCCGCCGCCGTGCAGAAATACCTGCCAAGCGATATCCGCGCGCGGGTGGAGGCGGTGTTCGCCATTCTGATGTCGCTGGGCGCCATCGTGTTCCGCCTGGCCGCGGGCGCGCTGGGCGAGGCGCTGCCGTACCGGACCGTGCCGCTGATCATGATGGCGATCGGACTACTGAGCGTATACTTCCTCATCATCCGCAACAAGCGGCACATCAAACCGATCTACGAAAAGGATGTGTAACGCGCAACTCCGCGCAAATCAGAGGACTGTTTGCAGGAAGCGGTAGAAATACCCAAGCCCGAGCGTCAGGCCCAGGAAGAGCACAGCCCACCAGAAAACCCCCATGCCGTTTCGCAGCCTGAACCAGCCGTTTTTGTCCGCATCCAGGAAGAAATAAGGGTAACGGCTGCCGCCCTGAAATTCCAGCTTCGGGTTGACCGCCGCATTGACAACGGAGAATACGAAATAATAAAGCGGCATCGCCACAGACCACAGCACTTCGGTTTTGTGCAGGAGCGCGACCTTGTCAAACAGGAAGAAATCCGCGATGAATAAAAGCGGAACCAGCGTATGCACCAAAATATTGTTCAGCGACAGCAGATACTCCTTCTCCATCTGCGGCGCGAGGACAATCCAGAAGATGAGAAACGTGATGGTGATGCCCACGAGCACCGCAAACCGCAGCACCTGCAGCGCGTGGCTGATCAGCGCCGTACTCGTTATTGCGCCCGTAACGGACAGCGCCAGATACACCGCCGTTAAAAGCATCACCCAGAGGTTGCTTTGGATGGTGTAGTACAGTATGCCGCCGCCGTTCATGAAGCCGCCTTCATGGCGGAATATGGCATGGTACACGCCCGCAAAGCAGGCAAGCAGCAGCAGGGCGCGCAGCAGGATGGACCAGATCATTGCGGCAGTCATGCGGTTTTCCTTCCTTCCCTGTTCACTCCGGCCGGATGGCTTTTAATTGGATAAAGCGGCGGAGATAGCCGATGACGGGCGTGAGCGCAAGCAAAAGCAGCGACCGCCAGCGTACGCCCATGCCCGCGTCCGTGCCAAACCAGCCGTACCTGTCCAAACCCGGAAAGAAATAAGCGTAGCACCCGCCGGTTTTATACACGTAGCCGGGATGGGCGGCGGAATAGGACAGCGAGAAGATCAGATAGTATAACGACAGAAACGCCGCCTGCAGCCCGCTGACCCTGCCGATGGGCTCGCCACGGTCAAACAGCAGGAAATCGGCCGCAAACAGGACCGGCACGACGGCGTGCAGCAGCAGATTGTTCGGCGTCAGCAGGTCCTGCAGGCGAAACACGGGAGAGAGCAGCCCTCAGAAGACCAAAAACGTAATCGTGACCGACACCGAAGCGGCATACCGCGCGATTTGCAATGCGCGGGGTACCTTCACTTTGCCCCGGATCAGGCGCATGACTCCTAAAACGAAATAGACCGCTGTGAGAACCAGCGCCCAGAGGTTGCTCTGATACGTGAAGTACAGCAGCTTTTCGGAGCTCATGAATCCGTCGCCCGCGGACAGCGCGGCCTTGTGCACGCCGCCCGGAGAATCACGGCGATCCACGGTTCGGATTTCATCGCGCGTCTCTCCTTTCGGCTGTCTTTGCGCCTTGTGTGTTTTATTGTAGCATAAAGCGCGCCTGCCGTATACGCAGGCGTGTTTTATACACGTGATTTTCAGATGCCTTCGTTGGCACGAATGATGTCCATCAGGCTGCCGCCGCGAAGCTTGGCTGCCGCGTACTGCGTGGTGATCAGCGTGATCACAAACACACCGAGTACCACCTCCGGAACGGTGAACCAAGGGAACACGAATCCGAACTTTACGTTTCTCGTCAGAGCCAGATAAGAAAGATACATGCCGATCACACCGAGCGGAAGCCCCCACAGCAGGGCCTTGAGCGCGGACATGACGCTTTCCAGCGCCAGCATCCTGCGAATGCCGCCCTGTGTCATTCCCACGGAAGCAAGCACGGCGAACTCCCGGGCGCGCAGCTGCACGTTGGCGGAGATCGCGGAGATCACGCTGGTCAGGCCGATCAGCGACAGCATGCCGACGAACCCGTACAGGAACACGGTGATCAGGCGTGTGAGACTTCGGGTCATTTCGGTGACCGCAGAGACGTCCGTCACGGTATACGCATAGCCTTCCCGCGTACCGCTTGCGGCCGGGAAGAACGTTTGCAGCGTGCTTTCGGCGTGGGCGATGAAGCCTGCCGGATCCGCGCTCAGGCCGAACCAGCAGTACAGGCGAACCTCGCAATCGGGCACGACGACGATGACGGCTTCATCCGCCGCGAACACGATTTCCTGAGGCACCTGCGTGCCGGAAAGCTGCGTATGCAGCGGAAGCTCCATCCGCGTGTCGCCGTCCTCCAAAACAAGCGTCTGGCCATAGAAGCGCAGCGGCTGAAACTCGGTGGTTTTCCCTTGGATAACACGCTGCGCGGAGTTGATCAGAATGTTCGAGCCCACGGGGACGCCCGCGGCGGCGCAGAGCGCTTCGTAATGCGCGCGGTCTGGTGTCGCCAGCACAGCGTGAATGTATGCCTGTTCCGGCTCGAGGGTATTAAGCAGCGTGTCCGTCAGATCGGGGTTTTGCACGCTCAGGGTAAAGCGGTTGTCTATACCCACGCCGTAGAGCGTCGTATCGGGGTACGCGCGCATTGTGTCGGTGGCCTGCTCCACCGCTGGAATATCCAGCGCCCTGCGCTCGCTTTGCGCGCCGGTTTGGTTTAAGTATAGCGTCGTATAGGTATTGGCGCTGATGTTGTTGTACGCCTGGTTCATCGTCATCGTGATTTGCGTATCCAGGCTTGCGCACACCAGATACAGCACGATGCTGATGGCAAGCGCGGCGACCATGGCGCGGTAGCTCCGGCGGCTTCGCTTGATGGCTTTCGCTGCCAGCGTGCCTTCAAATCCGAACAAGGCTCGCACAAGCCGGGATGTGCGGAGCTTTCCCTTGCGCACCTTGATTTCCTGCGTCAGGCGGATGGCGTCGATGGCGGGAATCAGCGCGGCTTTACGCGCGGGCAGCCACGCCGAGAGCATGACCGTTAAAAGCGATACC
>JBDRTL010000402.1:0-2697 GCA_043824045.1 Bacillota bacterium | reverse complement strand
CGACACCCTGCAGGGCTCGCCGCTCACCTACTACTGCCACGCCAAAGGGATCGAAATGCCCTGCGCCGCCGTGATGAACGACCTTGGGTACGACTATATTACGCTGGGCAATCATGATTTCAATTACGGCTACGAAACGCTCTCGGATTACCTTGCGAAATCCAACGCCCAATGCCTGTGTGCGAACGTGCGGGACAATACGGGCAAGCTGCAGATCCTGCCCTGCACAATCCATACGCTGGAAAACGGGCTTCGCGTGGGGCTGATCGGCATTGTGACCCACTGGATCAACGTATGGGAGCGGCCGGAGAACCTGACCAGCCTCACGGTGAGCGAACCCATGCAGGCCGCGCGGGACGCCATACATGCTCTGCGGAGAAAGGCGGACATCCTGATCGGACTGTACCACGGCGGCTTTGAGCGGGATTTGGAAACCGGAAAACAGGTCAGCAGCACCGACGAAAACATCGGCTGGCGGCTGTGCGAGGAACTGCCGTTCGATATCCTGCTGACGGGGCACCAGCACATCCCCACGGCAAACCGCGTCATCCACGGCACGCATGTGGCGCAGACCCCCGGCAACGCGAAAGCCTACGTGCGCCTGACCGTCGGCGAGGAGGGCAATATTTTCTCTCAGCTGTGCGCACCGGACGCGCAGCCCGACAGCAAACCATGGGAACAAGCGCTTTATGCCGGCCTGAATCTATGGCTGGATACGCCCATCGGGCGGCTGTCCAGGCCGCTCCGGCCGCTGCCCAAGATGGACATGGCCTTGCGCGGCTCCCCGATCGCGGATTTTATCAACCGGGTGCAACTGGACGCTTCCGGCGCGCAGGATTCGTGCACGGCGCTCGGCAATGAGATCAGCGGCTTCAAGGCGCAGGTTACGGTGCGGGACGTGGTGGCCAGCTATCCCTTCGCCAATACGCTGGTCGTGCTGCAGGTCACCGGAAAGGTACTGCGCGAGGCGCTGGAACAGTGCGCCACCTATTTTCGGGTATCGGCGGACGGGTCGATCGCCATCGGGGAGGCCTTTTTAAAGCCCAAGGAAGCCCATTACAACTACGATTACTTCTACGGGATCGAATATACTTTCGATCTGCGAAACCCCGCCGGCGCGCGCGTCACAAAGCTTACGTATCAGGATAAACCCCTTGGTGATGCGGAAAGCCTGTTGCTGGCGCTCAATAACTACCGCGCCACCGGCGCCGGCGGCTTTGACTGCTACCTGCCGTGCCCGCGTGTGCGGGAAATCCAGACCGAGGTCAGCGAACTGATTTTAAATTACTTGAGCAGCCATGAGATGGTGCAGATACCCAATGAAACGCCCTATTCCGTGATATTGCCAGACGGCAATCAAGCCTGAATACAGCTTAGGGGGTGTCGACACCCTCTAAACCGATAGAAGAGCAGATGCAGGCCGAATGGCCTGCATCTATGCATTGCGTCGAATGATGGGGCTTTCACTTTTCACCGCCGTCGCATCTATCAGCTTCACTTTGAATGCTTCCCCCATCAGTTCATAATTCCTCCGCCACGCCGTGAGCGAATGCAGCGGAATTTTCTCGTTTTCAAGAACAGCAAATTCGGTAATCTCGCCTTTCTTCAAGGAGCAGTCATACTCCACGCCGTCCTTCACAATCGCAAATCCGGCCAGGACATCCACCTCGACCCCGCCGACGACAAATTCCAGGAATGTTTTGGTCTTGTACTGCGGTTTCGGCTTAGACGGTTTCAACGCACCCATCCGCATCAGGGCTTCCTTTGCCGCCTGCGCATCTTCCTCCATCACCATGATGTCGATATCGTGGAATTCCGGAACGATATTTTTAAAGTACAGCAGCATCGAGCCTCCCACGGCCCAGGTGATACCGTCTTGATTCAGTTTTCTCGCGATCGCTGCCAAAGCTTTCAGTTTTTTCTCGTTATCCATTGTTCCGCCTTCCCTGCATTTCAAACGGTTCTGCGTTTATTATAGCAAAGTTCCGGCGCAAACGAAATAGTGCGTGCTCAGTAGAATGAAAAAACGCCGCATATTCGGCATCAGCGTTTGCACAGCTCGTTGTGATCGAAATTTTATATTTGCGTATGCGCTATGCTACAGCAGATAATTCTCACGCTCGCCTCCCTATCACAAGGACAGGTTGGGAAGGGCGCCGCAGATCCCTTCCCCGCTTGTTTTATCGGCGTATATTCTCTTCGCCGCATCGTTTGCCAGTGAAGGATGTCCATCGGTTGACCTTCACCTTTTGTGAAGCGGTCATCAGCCGTGCATTTCGCCTTCGTCGCCAAAGACGAGGACACGCCGTGTGCCGTTATGCTTTGCCTTCGCACCTGCACAGCGACATCTTTTCCATCACGAGGCGTTTGACAGCCCCGCGCCCCGCCGTGCCGTACTTTTTAGGGTCGAACACCGCCGCTTCCGCAAGGGATGCGCGCACCGCGTCGGTATAGGCGCAGCGCAGCTCGGTGGCAAAGTTTACCTTGGCAACGCCCAGCTGCACGGCAGTCTTAACGTCCGCGTCCGGCAGGCCGGAGGCGCCGTGAAGCACCAAAGGGATGGGCACCAGCGCGCGGATGGTTTGCAGGCGGTCAAAGTCCAGCTTCGGCTCGCCTATGTAGAATCCGTGCGCCGTGCCGATGGCAACCGCCAGCGAATCCACGCCGCTTTCGCGCGCGAATGTAACGGCCTCGGCA
>JBDRTL010000401.1:0-21796 GCA_043824045.1 Bacillota bacterium | reverse complement strand
ATCCTGCGCGGAGGGGACGACCGAGCCGCTGGGATGGTTGTGGCACAAAAGCACCGCGTGCGCGTTATGGGTGAGCACCGCGTCCAGCACGATGCGCGGATAGGCGGGCACGTCGCTTAAGGACCCCTTGGCGATCAGCACGTCGCTGATCGTTTCCATCTGCCCGTTTAAACAGATTGCATAAAACATCTCCCGCTTTTCGCCGTGCAAAAGCCTTATGCAATAGTCCACAGCGGCCTGCCGCGAGGACAGCTTCGCCCTGTCCGCCTCGCGGGTGCGCATGGCCTGCCTGGCCGCGCTCTGTAAAAGCGTAAGGAACGTGGCCGCGTATTCGCCGATGCCCTCCACCTGCTGAAGCTGCGGCGGCGAGGCGTTGAGCACCCCGTACAGGGAACCGAAGCGGTTGATCAGCTGGTGCGACAGCGGGTTCACGTTTTTCTGCGGAATGGCATAGAATAAAAGCAGTTCCAGGATCTCGTGCTGGGCAAAGCCGTCCAGCCCCTGCTTGAGATACCGCTCCCGCATCCGCTGCCGGTGCCCGCTGTGTTCCATCGCCGCCGACATCCCGCCTTACGGTTTGTTCCGTCCCGCTGATTATACCATGAAACCGGGCGCCGGACAAAGCCCGCGCATGCAATCCGGCGCATTGGAATTTACGATTTCCTGTGCATTATTTATGATGACATACTTTATCTATGCAATGGTTTGTAGTATACTTTGGTTAGCGGCAAAAATACGCAGAGGGGTTGAGGCGATATGCAGACGTTGTGGACACAAATTCGCGACGTGCTGTGGAATGTCTTCAACCGCCCGACGTTCACCGACGTGCTGGATATCCTGATCGTCGCTTTCCTGCTGTACGGCCTGTTGATGCTCGCCCGCCAGACCCGCGCCAGCGCGGTGCTCAAAGGGCTCGTGGTGTTGATTTTGGCCAGTTGGGTCAGCGATCTTCTGGGGCTTACGGCCATCAACTGGATTTTATTGAACATCGTCAACAACGGCGCGGTGGTGCTCGTGATTTTGTTCCAGCCCGAGATCCGCAAAGCGCTGGAACAGATCGGCCGCGGCGCGATACGCGACAGCTCCCACTTAAGCGATCACGCGGAGAACGAGTTCGTCGTCCGCGAAATCACCAACTGCCTGCTTTCCTTAAGCCGCCGCCGCATCGGCGCGCTTTTGGTGTTTGAACAGAAGGTCGGTTTGAAAGATATTATCGAAACCGGCACGCAGCTGGACAGCCGCATTTCCAGCGCGCTGTTGGAAAACATTTTTGAGCCCAACACCCCGCTGCACGACGGCGCGGTGGTCATCCGCGGTTCCCGCATCATGTCTGCCGGCAGCATTTTGACGCTTGCGGAGGGCATGGGCATCAGCCGGGAGCTGGGCACCCGGCACCGCGCGGCGTTGGGCATCACCGAAACCACGGACGCCGTCACCCTGATCGTCAGCGAAGAAACGGGGATTATCTCCGTCGCCCGCGAAGGGCGCCTGACACGCCATCTCGACCGCGCGCTTCTGGAACAGCAGCTTTATAAGATGTATCACCAGCGTGAAATCGGCCTGTGGTCGATGTTGTTCGGACGCAGCAAACGCAAGAAGGGAGACGTGGCATGAGCCCGCAAGCGGACGACAAAAAAGCCGCCGGCACGGATAAGCCTCTCCTTCACCGGCTGTTTATCACCTTCCCCAGGCAGATGTGGGTCGCGCTTTCGCACAACCTGCAGTGGAAGCTGCTTGCCCTCTTCCTGGCCGTATGCCTGTGGGTGGGGCTGATTTTGCAGGATTCGTCTCTCACCCGCGAGCGCGTGTTTACCAATGTCCCGCTCACCATTACCGGCGCCGACACCCTGCGGCGCAACGGCTTCATCGTCACCCAGGGGCTGGACGAGGCAAGCGCCATCGTCAAGCTCAAGGTCGATGTGCCGCAGCATGAGTATAACGACGTCACCTACGTAAACTACAGCCCGCGCATCGACCTGTCGCGAATCACCGGGGCGGGCGTGCAGGCCGTGAAGGTTACCACCACATCCACCACGCTCTATGGCGCCGTGCAGGAGGTAACGCCCGAGGCTATCGCCGTAACCGTAGAAGAATATATCACCAACTTCCGCGTTCCCGTGCAGGTGGAGATCACCGGCGAGTACCCCGAAGGCTTTTACGGCACGCCGCCGGCGACGGATATTTCCGTCGTCACGGTGAGCGGGCCGGAAAGCATCGTATCCAAAATCACCCGAATCATCCTGCGGTACGACGTATCGCTGCTGCCCGCCCGCACGGGCTCTTTGCAAACCGCGCTTCCGCTGCATTATCAGGACATCGATGGCAACGAGCTGGATTCAAGCCTGCTGGAACCCACAAGCGGCGGCGTGCTGCTGCGCTCCATCGTGCTTGCGCAGGTGCTGTATCCCATCAAAACCCTCTCCCTCAATCAAACCGCCCTGACCGCGGGTACGCCCAGGCAGGGATACGAGGTGAAAGGCGTCACCGCTTCTCCAAACATCATCATTGCGGCGGGCGACGAAACCACGCTGTCCACCTTAACCTCGCTGTTTTTGGAAAAGGCGGCGGACGTTTCCGGCCGCGACGCCTCCTTCACGGCTGAAATCAGGATTGCCAAGCCGGAAACCATCGTGTACCTGAACACGGATACCGTGATGCTGATCGTGGATATCGGCCCGGTGCTTAAAACGCAAACCTTTGAAAATATACCGCTCAAGATCAACGGCACGCCCGAAGGGATGACCGCAGCAACGGAGACCTCCAAGGTGACCGTCACGGTAACCGGCCCCGAGCTCTCCATGGAATCGATGCGGTCCTCTATGCTCAAGGCTACCGTCTCAGCCGAGGCGCTGACCACCGGCACTTTCGATATGCCGGTCCAACTGACCCTCAACCTTGACGACGCCGACCAGTTTACCTATACCGTCACGCCGCAGAGCGTGTCCGTCACCGTGACGGTGAAATAGGTTTTTTCAACCCCGAAAGGAATGCTGATGAACAGCTTTACCAATACGGTTTTAACGCTTTTGCTCGGCTGGCTTCGCACGTTGCTCAACGCCGCGCGTGATTTTGTGTCCAGCGAATCGAGCACCGCGTTTTTCGATTTCTTCCGCGACAACTGGCGATTTCTCTTTCTTTTGCTGTGCATCGTCGGGTATGTGCTGGATAAGATCGTATACCTGATCCGCTGGCGGCCGCGCCCAATCTGGCTCCGGCGGCACGCAAAGCGGAAGCGGTACGATCCCCAGCCGCAGGAGGATTACGGCTTCCCTGAGTATGACGCCGACGCTCCGGTTATCCCTGCGGACGACTATGATCCGGCATCGGAATACCCGTACGCCGATGCGGCGCCCACCGTGCAGTACCAGATACAGTCGCAGCAGGCGCCGCCGCTTTACGAGGATCGGCCCGCCGACCTGCCCTACACCACGCCGTTTTTCGCGCCCGAAGCCGCGCACAACGCCTATCATGGCGGCGATGCGCCGCCGCGCTGGGACGAGGAAACGCAGGGGCAACCGTTCGCGCCCGCAGCGCCCGCCGCGCCCGTAACAGACAGTCGGCAGCGGTTTGCGTTCGGCATGGCGCCCTCGTTCGGCTCCGCACAGTCCGAACCCGCTTACAGTTATCACCGGGACGCGGCGCCCTCCTTCGCTCCGCCGCAGTACGCACAGGATTTCAGGCCGGAGGAGGCTTTCGCGCCGCCGATCGTTGACGACCCCTATATGGAGGAAACGGAGGATGTGCCGCCGCCCGCGTTTCAGCAGCCCAGCCCGTTCTTCCGCCCGTTCTCGGACCGCGGCGCGGACACCTATTCCCCGTCGAAAACCAAAGGCCTCGGCGCGGTTGCCAAAAAGGCCCGCAACCTGCTCAATGCCGACGAAGCATACGAATCCCTGACCTATCAGGATATCCAGCCGACCGTCGACGTTTCCAAGGCGTTTCACTCCCCCGTGTACCCCGAAAAGAAACCCGAAGGAGATGCGTAGCGGTGCTGCCTGAAGCAAAATACTTCGTGCTTGTCGGCCATTTCGGCAGCGGTAAAACAGAGCTGGCATTGGCGCTTGCCAGACGTTTGAACGCCTCGGGGCAAGGCGGCGTCGCGCTTGTGGACCTGGACGTCGTCAATCCGTATTTCCGCAGTTCTGAGCGCCAGGCCATGCTGACGAAGGAAGGCATCGACGTGATTATGCCTTCCTTTGCGCATTCCACGGTGGATGTGCCCGCGCTGACCGCGCAGGTGCACTCGGTGTTTGAATCAAACCGCTACAGGCACGTGGTGATCGACGTCGGCGGCGACGCCGCGGGCGCGACGGCTTTGGGGCGATATTATCCGTTCATCCATCCCATCCGCGATCAGGTGAAGGTGCTGTATGCCGTCAATCCATTCCGGCCGCTGTCCGCAAGCGTTGAGGATATCTGCGCGCTGCTCTCCCGCATCGAATCGCGCGCCCGTATCCGTCCCGACATCCTGGTGAACAACGCCAATCTCCAGCGCCAGACAACGGCGCGGCACCTGACTGACGCGCAGGCATTGCTGGAGGCCGTCGCAAAACGCGTTTCAGTGCCCGTCGGCATGGTGGCGGGATACGCGCGGCTTTATCCCGATCTGCCCAAAGCCATGCGGGAGATCTTCTTCCCCATTGAGCCGCTGATGCTCCCCGAATGGCTGGAGGACGACCACGCGTGATTCCTCCGCCGCCCGCGCGCATCCGGCTTTATGCAGTGTTTACCCGGCAAGCAGCTCTTTCATCTGTATCAGCGCCGTTTCCGCGCAGCCGTCCTGCGGCAGCTTGCCGGACTTGAGCCGATACTCGAAATCCAAAAGATAATCGTAAACTTCCTTCAGGCGCCGCTTGTCATACCGCATCGCCTGCGCCTGCATCCGCCGGGCGGCGAACGCCGGGATTTTGAGCAACGGCGCAAGCTCTCCCTGCGGTACGTTTTCATCGAGCAAACAGCGTGTCTGGTAAAGCATGCGGTATTGCCGAAGCAGCATGGCGAGGATCAGCATCCGGTCCTCGCCGCCTTCCAGCACCCGCCGCATGAGAACAAACGCCTCGCCGTAGTCTCCGGCCACCTGCGCGTCCACCATCTGAAACACCGTACACTCCAGCGATTGCACAGAGATCGTGCGGATATCCGCCTCCGTCACCTCGTCGCGGTCGCCCGTAAAATCCGCCAGCTTTTCGATTTCCTGCTTTAAAAGCGCCGCGTCGCTGCCGACCGTAAATAAAAACCGTTCGGCTGCGGCATAGGATATGCGCTTGCCGAGCGCTTTCATCGTGCGTGTGATCCAGTCGATGGCCTGCGGCTCGGCCATGGGCGAGAAATCGACCACTGCGTGTTCCCGTTTGCAGCAGGAATAGAGCTTTTTGCGCCCGTCCGCCTTGCCCTTGACGATAAACACCAGGCAGGTATCCGGCGAGGCCGTTTGCAGATACCTGATGATCCGGTCCGCTTCCTCGTCCTCCGACGCCTTTCCCAAGGACAGCAGCGCATAGTCCCGCACCAGCACCACGCGCTTGTCCGCCATCATCGGCAGGGTTTCCACGGCGGCAATCAGCTCGTCCGCCGCCGGATTCTGGAGCTCGGTCAGGTTCATCTGCTCCAGGCCTTCGGGCAGCAGCCGCCTGCACAGCGTTTTCACCGCCTGCGCCTTGATATATTCCTCGTCGCCCTCAAACACATAGACCGGCTGAAGGTCGCCGGTTTTCAGCCTATCGAAAAATCCCTGATAGTTCAATGCGTTTCCTCCGGTAAAAAGCGATAGGCGCGGTAGCCCCCGTCCGCCGGTACGATGGTGATCTCGCCCGTCTCGTCGGTACGGAGCACCAGCGCGTGCTGCGCGGCAAAGCGTTCCAACGTGGTCTGTGCGGGCAGCACAGTATCGGCCCGGACGGTGAAGATCGCCATAGTCGGGTTCACCGTTTGCACAAAGGCTTCGCCGCTGCTCGCTTTGCTGCCGTGGTGCCCGGTTTTCAGGATATCCGCGGGTACCGCCGCGTAGCGCTCGTATAAAATGCCGTTGTCCGCCATGCTTAAGATTCTCACGTTCCCAAGCGTAATCAGCATCGCCAGCGAGCGGTCGTTGGGATCAATCCCTGCCCGGGTGCGGCCTTCCTGCGGCCAGAGCACGTCGATACTGGTTTCGTGAAAGGTCAGCGTATCTCCTGCCTTCAGCGTGGTGACCGGGACGCCTTCCGCTTTCAGCCGGTCCAGCACGGCCAGGATCTCCACGGAATAGCCGTGCATTTCATAATCCACCGGCAGATAGACATGGTGAATCCGGATTCCCTCGTCCAAAATCTCATCCACACCACCCGCGTGGTCGGCATGCAGATGGGTTAAAATCAGCGTGTCCAGATCGCGCCCTTCGGCCAGCAGGCGGCCGGTCATCTCGCTGCCATAGTTCCCTGTGTCGATCCCGATGGTGGTATCCCCGTCGACGATCATGGCCGAGTCCGCCCATCCGGCGGCAAACTGATGGTACCGCAGCGACGGCGGGCCGGACGCGATGGAGCCTACCGCCGCGATCACAGCCACGGCAGCGACGGCTGCAAACCGTTTTCGCGCTGACGCGCGCACGAAGTGCGATACGGTGACTGCGCTGATGAACGCGGCGATATACACCCAGGCGTTTGGCTGGGCGACGCGGATTTCCGCCAGCGGCAAAGCGTTTGACAGGCGGACCAGCCAGAGCATCACTTCGCTGACAAACCCCGAAACCGCGCCGAGCCCCGCGCCGATGAAACCCCCGGCCCACGGGATGAACAGCGCCGCCACCGTCAAGGCATAGAGCGGCACCAGGATGCCGACCATCGGCACGATAACGAGGTTGAACGGCAGGCTGTAGGGGTACAGCTGATGAAAATAAGCCGCGATTGGCAGCAGCACCCCGAGCTGCGCGGACAGGGAAACGGCCGTCGCCTGTTTCAGCCAATGGATGCATTTTTGCAGACAATATCGGATTCTCCGCTTCTTTTCCACCTTTACGGACGGGAGGATGCGATCCAGCCCCCGCATCAGCCGCGGATAGAGCAAAATGATCCCCGCGACTGCCGAAAACGACAGCGTAAACCCCGCGGAATAAAGCTGCAGCGGATTGATGATCAGCACGAACAGCACGGCTGTGGACAAAACGGTGATCGGGTTCGGTTTTCTGCCAAACGCTCTGGCGACGACCCAGAGCAGCACCATAACGGCAGCGCGCAGGGCAGCGACGGCGAAGCCCGTGACGCCGCAATAGAACAGCAGAAATCCGGCCACGACCGGGATTTGCAGCTTTTTACGCAGGCGCAGCCGCTCCAAAAGCCAGAGCAGCGCCATGGAGAGGATGCCGACGTGCAGCCCCGATACCGCCATGATATGCGCCACGCCCGCGCGCTGGAAAGACTCGGCATCGGCCTCCGTCAATTCATCGCGCTGCCCCAAAAGCATCGCGACCGCCAAATCCGCCCGCTCCCCCATCACGGCTTCGAGCCGCCGGTAACATTCGCTGGCGATCCGCTGCGCGTAATTCGTCCAGGGCGCTTCCCCGGAAATCACCCGCACGTCCTCTACGGAGCTTATTCCGTAGCGCAGCGCGTGCTGCCGCATCCACATCCGAGAATCAAAATCGTACTCGTTTTCCTTAGGATACGGATGATAAACCTTCCCCGAGAAAACGATGCGCGTGCCGTCCGTCAGCTGCAGGGGGTCGTCGCCCTCCGCCGTATAGATCGTGGCGTAGGCTTTGCCCGCCTGCTCCTCGCTGTCCAGCGACACATCCGTGACCGTAAAGGAGACGTTCCCCGAATCGCTGACCTTCGAATCCCCGTAAACGGTCGCGGCAACATTGTCATACCGCCCCTCCGCGGGCATGGCCGGATACAGCCACGCCTGCGTCCAAAAAAGCGCGAGCATGAGCGCAAGCGGCAGGCAAACAAGCCGCTGCGGCAGCCGCAAAGCACGCAGCGGGAGAAGCATCAAAAGAGCAAACAGCCCGATCCAAAGCGGCCACAGCCCGGCCGTAACGCGCGGCGCCAGCCAAACGCCGGCGACAAAAAAGCCTGCGAGCGCAGGCAAAAACAGATTCCGTTCCATCGCGGGCAGCGCGTTGCGGTTCACTTTACGCTTTCCAGCAGGCAGACCGCGTAGGCCGACATTCCCTTTTCCTCGCCCTCAAAACCCAGCCGTTCGGTGGTGGTGGCCTTCACGCTGACACAGTCCACGGATACGCCCAAATGCTCCGCCAGCACGCCGCGCATCCGGTCGATATAAGGCCTGAGCCTGGGGCGCTGCGCCGCGATGGTGATATCCACGTTCACGGGTTTGAGCCCCAGCGCGGAAATCTGCCGCACGACCTCGTCCAGCAGCGCAAGCGAGGATATCCCCGCGTACCGCCGATCGGTGTCGGGAAACAGCTTGCCGATATCCCCCAGCGCAGATGCGCCAAGCAGCGCGTCTATCAGCGCGTGCGTGGCGACATCCGCGTCGCTGTGGCCGAGCAGGCCTTTTTCATGCGGCACTTTCACGCCACACAGGACCAAATCCCGCCCCAACACGAGCGCGTGCACATCCATCCCGCTGCCGATTCGCATCATGGGTCCTCATCCTCCAAAATCACACGGGCGAGCAGCATATCAAACGCCGTGGTGAGCTTGATGTTCCTGCGGCTCCCCTCCGTCACAAACACGGGCATGCCCGCGTGCTCCAGCAGCGCGGCGTCATCCGTTCCCAGAAAGCCGTCCTGCTTCGCCATTTTATGCGCCTTTTGAATGATCTCCACGCGAAACGCCTGCGGCGTCTGCATGGCGCGCAAAAAACTTCGATCCAGCGTTTCAAGAACGCGGTTGTTTTCGCCGACACGCTTTACGGTATCGCTGACGGCGACCGAAGCCACGCCCGAACCGTGCTCTATGGCGGATTGCAGGGCGCGGTGGATGATATCCTCGGTAACCAGCGCGCGCGCCCCGTCGTGAATCATCACGATATCGGCGTCTTCCGGCAAGGCCTGCAGCCCGTTCCAAACTGAATCCTGCCGCGTTTCCCCGCCGGGGATGATGGCATGCACGAACCTTGACAGCCCGAACTGCCTGACCGCCGTTTCCATCATGTCCATCTCGTCGGGCTGGGCGACGATCACCGCGCCCGCGCAGATGCCCGTAAACGGCGCCGCGGCGCGGACGATGGCGGGGATGCCGCAGATGGGCATGAAGACCTTGTTGCGGTCTGCGCCCATGCGCGTCCCGCTGCCGCCGCCAAGGATCAGCGCCATGGTTTTCATTTAGCCGCGCTCCGCCTTCACGGTATCGTCTTCCTCCAGCACTTCATAGAGGTCCGCCGCGCTTTCCTTGCGCACGGTTTCCTTCACGTCCAGGATACGATATTTGCCGATGCGGTTGCCAAAGCGGATCTCCAGCACATCCCCGGCCTTCACGTCTGCGCCGGGCTTGGCGGTACGGCCGTTCAGGCTCACACGCCCGCCGGAGCAGGCGTCGTTGGCGACCGTGCGCCGCTTGATGATGCGCGAAACCTTTAAAAATTTATCCAGTCTCATACGTTTCCGTCTTCCTGCCCCGCCAGCAGCAATATGGCGCGGGCCATGATTTTTACGTTCTGCACCAGAGTATCAATCCGGATATACTCGTCGGCCTGATGCGCCACTTCCTCCTCCTCGGGGAACGTCGCGCCAAACGCCACGCCCTCCTGCAGACACCTGGCGTAGGTACCGCCGCCGATGGCCACGCACTCCTTCGCCCTCCCCGTCTGGGTGTGGTACGCGTCCAGCAGCGCCGTAACCAGCCTGCTGTGCGGCGACACGTGGTGCGGATCCTTGCAGGCCAGCGTTTCCGCATGGATGACGCCTGCGAACGAGGACTGTATCGTATCGCCGACGCGCTGTCCGCTGCACAGCAGCGGGAAGCGGATATCCAGTTCCGCGTACAGCCCGTTTTGGTCATAGCGCAGGATGCCGAGGTTGAGCGTCAGCGCGCCGCTCACTTTATCCAAGCACGCGACACCGAGGCTGCTCCCGTTATATTCCACGCCGATGAGGTCCGCCAGCGCTTTCAGCGGCCCCTGCACGCCCAGCGCACGGAGCATGAGCAGCAGCTCGCCGATCGCGTTCCTGGCGTTTTCGGGCAGCGAGGCATGCCCCGCGATGCCCTTGGCCATCAGCAGGATGCCGCCCTCATCCGCCATTTCCGCCTTTACGCTCACCGCCATCTCCCTGGCAAGGCTGTTGATATGAGCGCACAGCGCTTCGTCACCTTCGATGATCGCCGACGCTTTGCCGGGGATGACGTTGTGCCGCTCGCCAACGGCGATGCGCTTCACGCGCAAGCCGTCCGCAGCGCATTCCGCCGTCAGCTTGATGTGCAAAAGCCCTTTTTCGGTGTTGATGACGGGGTACGACGCGTCGGGGCTGAAGCCCTCGCGCGGCATATCGTGGTGCTTTCTATAGTACAGCATGTCTTCCATGCCGCTTTCCTCGTCGCAGCCCAGAATGAGGCGTACCTCGCGCCTGAGCGGAATTCCCGATTCCAGCACGGCCTTCATCGCGTACAGCGCGGCCACGCCGGGCCCTTTATCGTCCACCGCGCCGCGCCCGATCACACGGTCGCCGTCGGCGATGCCCGCGAACGGGTCCGCCGTCCAGCCGTCGCCGACGGGCACGATATCCAGATGCGTCAAAATCGCGAGCGGATCCACCCCCAGCGGGCCCATGCGGATATCGCCCGCGTAACCTTCCATATTCCGCACGGCAAAGCCCAACGCCTCGCCGTCCTTGAGCGCGGCGTCCAGAGCGCACCTGACCTCTTTCCCAAACGGCGCGCCTTCCGCCGCCTTGCCCTTCAGGCTGGGATGAGAAATCCAGCGCTGCAGCGTTTGAATCAGTTCCGGTTTATGATCGTCAATCCACTGACAGATCTGTTCCATGCGCATCCTCCGTTTTATCATGGGCCGCGCCTTTCACGGCGCGTTCCAGAAGTTCCAATGCCTTCCTTGTCTGGCTGTGCGGGCAGGCGAAGTTGATCCGCAAAAATCCGTCGCCCTCCTCCCGGTCGAAAAACCGCCCGTCCATCAGCGCGACGCCCTCCCGGTAGGTAGCCTCCATCAGCTCATTGCCCGAAAGCCCGTACGCGCGCAGGTCGATCCATCCCATATAAGTCGCCTCAATCGGCGTAAGGATTGCTTTGGGCAGCCTTTGATGCAGCTCGCGTTTCACGAGCGCGCGGGCGGCGTCGAGGTATATAAGCAACGCGTCCAGCCACGCGTCCCCGCCGCGGTAGGCGGCCTCGGTGGCTTCCAGCGCAAAGATGTTCACGCCGGACGCGCCGACGCGATCCATAAACTTCGTGATGGTTTCCCGGATCGCCTGGTTGCGCGTGAGCAGCACAGCCTGCCGCAGCCCCGCGATGTTGAACGTTTTGGTCGCGCTTGTAAGCACCGCGATCTTGGCGTCTTTCGCATCGTCGAGCAGCAGCGCCGAGGTGAACGCGCCTTTCTTGTATACGAAGCCCGCGTGTATTTCATCGGCGAGCAGGATTGTCCCGTACCGTTTGCACAACGAGTACATCCGCTCCAGCTCCTGCCTGCTCCATACGCGGCTGACCGGGTTGTGCGGGCTGCAGATCATCAGCAGCTTGACGCCCGTTTGCAGCTGCGCTTCCAACTGTATAAAATTGATTTGATAGCGGCCGTCCGCGTCCCTGACTAACCGGTTTTGTTCCGCCTTGCGGCCGTTTGCGGTCACGGCCGTGAAAAACGGCCCGTAAACCGGCGGCTGAATCAGCACCGTGTCGCCCGGTTCGGTCAGCGACAGCACCGCAGCCTTCATGCCCGCGACCACGCAGGGCAAGATCGCCTGCTCGTCTTTTACCAGTTCCACGTTGTACCGCCGCTTAAAAAAGCTTCGCATCGCGTTCACCGCGCTGTCCCGCTGATAGGTGTAGCCGTACACGGGATGGGCCGCCCGTATGGTCAGGGCGTCCACAATCTCCTGCGCGCATCGCAGGTCCATATCCGCCACCCACATGGGCAGCAGTTCCTTTTCCTCCCTCTCCTTCAGGCCGTCCCATTTCTCGCAGGCGGTGCGGCATCGGTCAATCGGCTGATCAAAATATGCGGAATCGTATTTCATGTCGTTTCTCTCTTTTTTCAAACTTTGGCAACGCCGTTTTCACAGCGGATGACCCAGTAGCCGCCCTTTTTGGAAAGAATGTGTACGGATTGAAACAGCGCGCGCAACGCGGCGGCCGCCGAGGGCGCGCCCTGCTGCCTGCGGATTACCAGCATCAGTGCGCCGCCTTCGCGCAAGGCGCGCGCGGCGTGGGAAAACATCCGGTAAACGACCTGTTTCCCCGCGCGGATCGGCGGATTTAAAACGATCAGGTCAAACGTCCTGTCTGCGAGCGCCTCAAACCCGTTGGATTGCAGCACTTCCGCGCTCACGCCGTTTTGCGCGGCGTTCTCCGCGGCCAGCGCAACGGCCCGCGCGTTGATATCCGCCATCAAAAGCCTGCAGCCCGGGTTGTGCTTTTTAAGGCAGACGCCCAGCGTGCCGTATCCGCAGCCCATGTCGAGCACGTCGCCGATCATCCCGTCGGGCAGCGCATCCAGCAGTTCGCGCGATCCCCTGTCGATCGCCGTGCGGGAAAAAACGCCGCTGTCGGTTTGAAACGTGAAGGAATGGCCCCGGTATTCCGCCTGGAAACGCATCGGCTTGTGCGGGCTTTCCGGCATTTCGGTGAAATAATGATCAGCCATGTCGTCCATCCCCGTCCATCCGCGCGGCGGCGTACAGCGCTTTGATTTCCGTGTCGTCCAGCATGCGGTATTCGCCGAGCGGGATATCCAGCCGCAGCGGGCCGAACGCCTGCCGGTGCAGCGAAGTCACCTCAAGCTTAAGCGCGGCGAACATGCGCTTCACCTGATGGAACTTCCCTTCCCGAAGCCGGACAACCGCCCGGCTTTCCCGTTCCGACGCGCTTACAATCCGCAATTCGGCGGGCAGCGCCTGCAAGTCGCGCAGGGGGATTCCCTGCTGGAAAGCGGCCGCGTGCGCGTCCGTGAGCAGCCCGTCCACCGCGGCGAGATATTCTTTCCACACGTGGGTCTTGGGCGAGAGCAGGCGGTGCGCCAGCGTACCGTCGTTGGTGAGGAGCAAAAGCCCCGTCGTATCTTTATCCAGCCTTCCCACGGGCATCACGTCCCGCGCCCGCATGGGAGCGGGCAGCAGATCCATCACGGTCGGCGCGTTTTTGTCGCGCGCGGCGGTCAATATTCCCGCAGGCTTGTGCAGTATCGCGTATTGGTATGGCGAATCTAGTATCTGCCGCCCATCCAGCATCACGGCGCTGTGCGCCGCGTCCGCCTTATGCGCGGGATTTTTGACGCACACGCCGTCCACGCAGACGAGGCCCGCGCGGATCAGCTTCCCCGCTTCGCTGCGCGTCCTCTCCCCGCTTTGCGAGACGAGTTTGTCAAGCCTTTGAAACGCCATGCGCCGCCTACGGCTTCCGTCCGTCCGGCGCGGCGGGCTTGTCCTCATATAACAGCGGCGAAGCGCTGTTTACATCAATGGCGGGCTGCGGCGTTTGCATCTGCCGGTGAATCCGCGCCGTAGCAAAGCGCGCCGTGATCATCCGGCGAAGCGGCACAAGCGGCAGGTAACACGCGAAGAACAGGATGGCGAGCTTGCCGTATGGAACGGCGATCGCGGGCAGCGCGGTTTGCGAGATCAGCGCGTCCGCGTACTGCGTGGAGAGTATTTCCACCGATTCCTTCGGGTCTGCCAGGATATACAGCATGGCGAGCGCCGGCAACAGCAGCGCGAGATTGATCAGCGAAATGCCGAGCTGCTGAAACCGCCGGCCGCGCAGCGAGCGCCTGGCCTCAAAGCGCGGGTTTTTATCATACTCCGTCGCCTCCGCCCAGATATAACGGTATGCGCTGTTGCGCACAATTCCCCATATAAGAATCAGCGCGCAGACGCCCAGCGTACCCAGAATGGAAAACACGCCTTCGACAATCCCGCCTGAAACGGCAGCCTGCGTGCCGCCGAAAATGCTGACGAAGAAATTGGCCACGCTGTTCCATATGGCGGTCATCGTCGTGCCGAGATCCGTCACGCCCTTGATCATCGTGAAGGCTTCAGAGTTGTTGTACAGGTAATAGAGCGCCCAGCCCGCCGCCGCAAGCGGGATCGCCCATTTGATCAGGTGCAGCGCGTATAAAAGCCCCTCGGCCACCTTTTCCCCATAGAGCGAGGGATTGAACGCCGCTTTGAGGGTAAACGGCGCGCGATGGTACCGCCCGGCAACCGCCTGCGCAAAGCTGAAGCGCAGGGGTAGGGTGACGAAAATCAGCAGCGCGGGGCAGAGCAGCGCCAGATACTTTAGCGGCGATCCGCTTTCAAACAAAAAGAGCGCCGAAAGCGGTGCGAATGTGATGAAGTATACGATGCTTGCGATGAACACGTAGAGCAGCGCACCGAGATAAAACACCGGCAAGCTCTGCGCGTTTTTTCGCCCGGCGCCGCGCCTTATTTTCTGCATGGTCGGTTCCTCCGTTACTCTCTGTCGCGTGGTACGCTTATTATATATCACCGTTTCGCGCGATGCAAATGCCGCCCCCCGCCGGGCGATGCCTCCCCGCGGTTTCGCGGAAGGCAGGCGCGGATTAATGCAGCAGGTTTGCGCTCATGGCGATCCAGCGCGGCGTGTTGTTGTACAGGTTTTTAAGCGCGTCGCGCATGGCGGCAGTCGGGCGGATGCAGATCATAGAAGCCATCACGGCTTCCAACTCCTGAAACGATACGTTTTGCTTGACCAGATAGCGCAGGTCGTCGGCCGCCTCGTCGGCGCTCCATTCGGGGCGCATGTTGCCGTAGAGCTCGTTTTGCATGGTCTCGTGCAGGGAGACCTCCTCCGCCAGCATGCCGTTCATGCCGCCCAGCAGCGATTCCTGCGTGAGCGTGACGGCGGCGTTACCCTTGCCGCCGAGCGTCCACAAAAGCCGGTAAGGATCGGCCAGCGCGGGATGCATGAGAACAATCCGCTCCTTTTCGTCCGTGACGTACTCAAAGCTCGCCCTCATGTAGCGGTCGGCAATTACACCCGCCCACGCGGCGGTTGACCGGATGACATCCTTTTGGAAGATCTCCCGCGGCTGTAGGGAGGGCAGAAATCCCATGATGTATAAAAGTCCGTGGATGGTTACGTCGTAGCGGAAGGTGCGCGTTCTGGCATTTGCGTGCTTTTCGGCGGTGAACGCCTTGATCAGCGGATCGCGAAGCTCAGCCGCCAGTTCCAGCGTCCACGCTTCACCGGCGCTTGCAAACGAGCACCACAGCCTGCTTAACAGCGCTTCGGCCGCGGGGATTTCCTCCCAGTTCTTGGAGGTTAGGCGCCCGCCTGCCAGGAGCAGCTGCTCCACCAAAGCGTTTTCGGCGGAAGACAGGTAGTGCGCCTCGTGCGGCAAAAGCCTGCGCACCTCCGCGCGGAGTTTCTCCACCGTCACCAGCTGGTCGCCCGGCATCTCCGACACGAAGTAGGATTGCTCAAACAGCTGCTGGGCGTACCTGTCGGTCGCCAGCGGCGAAAATATGCTGAATGTGAGCGTATTGGCCAGGCGGCGTTCGCACGCCTCGAACTGCTTTTCGCGCAGGATGCTGAATGTTTTTTCCGACCAGTCCTGTTCATGGATCAGGCTTGTTTCTCTGAGCATTTGTCTCCCTCGTGGTTTACTTCACCGGCGTGATCCAGTGGAACGGATCCGCCACACGGCCGTACTGAATGCCGGTCAGCGTATCGTAAAGTATTCGGGCGATCGGGCCGATGGTATTGTCCCCGATGTATACTTCCTCACCCTTATAAAAAATCTTGTTCACGGGCGAGATCACCGCCGCGGTACCCGTGCCGAACGCCTCGGTGATTTTGCCGCTTTTCACGCCTCTAATCACCTCGTCGATATGCACCGGCTTTTCTTCGGTTTCATAGCCGAGATATTTGGCGAGCTTGAGCGTCGAATCCCGCGTGATGCCCGGCAGGATGCTGCCGTTCAAAACGGGCGTGACGACCTTTTTGTTGTCGTACACAAACATCATGTTCATCGCGCCGACTTCTTCCACGTAGCGCTGCTCCACACCGTCCAGCCAGAGCACCTGCGCGTAGCCCAGCTTCTTGGCTTTGATGCCGGCAAGAATGCTGGCGGAGTAGTTGCCGCCGGTCTTGGCCACGCCCACGCCGCCGCGCACCGCGCGCACGTGCTCGTCCTCCACATAGATGCCCACGGGGGCCAGCCCGCTGGCGTAGTACGCGCCGCTTGGCGAAAGGATCACGAAGTAAAGATAACTGTCCGATGCCGACACGCCCAGGTATTCCTTGGTCGCGATCATCGTGGGGCGGATATACAGCGACGTTCCGTCCTGATGCGGGGTCCATTCCTTATCCACGCTGAGCAGCGCCATCAGGCTTTCCAGATACAGGCCCACCGGCATCGTTGCCATGCCCATGCGCGCCGCGCTGCGGTTCATGCGCTCAAAATTGTCGCGGATGCGAAACAGATTCATGCCCGTTTCGGTGCGGTAGCACTTCGCGCCCTCAAAAATCTCCTGACTGTAATGGAGCACCGAGCTTGCGGGATGCAGCGAAAGGTTTTGCAGCGGCACCACGCGCGCGTCGTGCCAGCCGACGCCTTCGTGAAATTCAATTAACAGCATGTGGTCGGTAAAAATCCTGCCGAAACCGAGCTGCGATTCATCCTGGGGCTTTTCCTTGAGCACGTCCGCCCTGGTGATTTTGATGTCGTACATCCCTGCGTTCCTCCGCTCGTATTTATACCGCCGGCATGGTCACGGTGATGACCCCGCCCGCGTCGTCCATCGTAAACCCGATTCCCGTGATGCGCTGCATGTCCTCCAGCGGCAGGTAGAAGATGCCGTCCAGCAGGATCGCGTTGCGCGTGTTCAGCGGCTGCAGCTGCGCGTTCTTCGTCACGGAGAGGCCGCTCAGGCTGCTGTCCGCGCTGCGCGTGTAGGACACCTGATAGAGATCCGTCGTCACGGAAAACGCGATTTCCTCCGTGCTGCCCTCCGTGTTGGTAATGATGATGTTGCCCGCGCTGTGTAAAATCTCCGTAAGCGGTACGTAGAGCGCCTCTTCCGCTTCCACGGGGTGCAGCACCAACCCGGTGCTCTTCGCCGTTACCGGCTCTGCAAACCCGGACAGCACGAAATGATACGCGTCCATCAGCATGGGAAGGTTCGGGTCGGGGGTCTCAGTCGGCTCGGGCTGCGGCGTTGCGGCGGGGGTCGCCGTGGGCGTTATTTCGGGCGTCTGGGTCGCAGGCGGGGGCGTGAGGGTATCGTCCGGATGGAACGCCGGGGTGGGCGTCGCGGGGGCCTGCGTGGGCAGCGGCTTCACCTCGCCGTATTCATACAATATGGTCAGCGTATAGCGGCCCGCAATCCCGTCCACCAGAAGTCCGTTCTGATACTGGAACATCTCCACGGCGTGGCGGGTCTGGTTGCCGTACGCGCCGTCGATCTCGCCCGTATAATACCCCAGCTCCGTGAGCCTGCGCTGCATATCCATAACGGCTTCCTCGCGGTCGCCCATGTTCAGCTGGCCGTATGCGAGGTTGGGCGTGATTTTTGGCGTGGGAACCGGCGTCGGGGATGGAGTCGGCACCGGGGTCGCGGTTGCGACAATGCCAAACGGCGTCGGTACTGGAGACGGCGTGACGTTGACCGTGGACGGGTCGGGGGCTATCTGAACGGAAGAGATAAAGAGCATGGACAAATACAAAAGGACGGTTTTCAGCAAATCCATGAACAACACTCCCCTTTTTGCGCAATGGCCAGGTTCCCATGATTATACCACGTGCAAACAATCCTTCGCAATGAACATACGGGCCTGCAGCGTATCAAAACCCTGCGATCTGATCCAGTTTGCGGTGCGCGCGCGCCTGTTTGGACGCGGCGTCGGTAATCGCAAGCCCCAGTGGGCTGCGCGAAAGCTTTTGCATCGGGTCCATCCACTGCCTGAGCTGCTTTTTCGTCCACCGCTTCGCCCGGACAACCGGCAGGCAGGCATGCAGCGCGCCGCTGATGGCCAGGGCGTCGGAAAACAGATCCGCCTCCGGCATATCGAACAGCAGGAAATCAAACTTGCCGTACATCGCCTCCAGAAATGCGGAGAACGACGCCGAGGCCAAAAGCTGCGCGGCCATGCTCTGGCTGTGGTTCTGGTCCAGGAAATAGAGGTTTCGCATCCGGGTCTGCACGATCGCCTGCTCAAAGGGGATGCTGGACGCCAGGCAGTGGATGAGGTCGTGCTCGCCCTTCGCCTGCAGCAACGAGCCCAGGCGCGGCGCGTACCAGTTCATATCGATCAGCAGCACGCGGCTGCCCTGGCTGCAGAGTTCCTGCCCGAGCATGACCAGCAGTTCGCTTCTGTATTCCTCATCCGTCCGCGATACGGCGGCCAGGCTCTTGAGATTGTCCTGCTTGGCCCGAAAGCGGATCGCGAGCGTGATCAGGCGCAGCTGCTCGTGTGTGTAAAACCCCGCAAAATCGTTTAAGACCGGGCGGTCCGCGGGATCGAAGCGCTCAAATGCGCCGACCACGCCCCGCAGATCGGGGATTTCCGCCAGCACGGGCAGCGCCGCCGCCTGTGCGATGTCTTTGGAGCGAATCAATTTCGGCCGTTTCAGGCAAACCAGCAGCAGGATCAGGGAAAAGAGAATAAACGTGCCCAGAAACACGGCCGCGATCCGCCGCTCCCGATATAAAAAGATCGGCTTTTGCGGGACTCCCGCCACTACGACGGATTTGAGCGCCGTTTCGTTCATGGATTTGTTGACGACGTCGATCAGCGTTTGGGCCAGCGCGTTGGCGGCGGATGCCGCCGTGACCGCGTCGCCGGTCCGCGCCTTGACCAGCAGAATGCCGGAGCCGCCGTACCGCCGTACGCGGATATCGGCGTCCTCCCACTGCGAAGCCGTCAGCGTACCGGTTTTCAGGGCGTCGTACCCGGACCAGCGGATGGTTTCGTCGGCCAATGCGTTCTGCGGTTCGCCGCCTGTCCTGAGCATCAGCACTTCCGCGACGGCTTCATACCGCACGGGCAGCGTATAATAGATATAAAATCCCGTTGCGACCGCAAGGATAACAGACAACAAAAGTGCCCAGCGCAACCGCCGTTTCCACAGATAAAATGCGGCTTTCATCCCGTGCGACCTCCATCCGTGCTTTTTTCAAAGAATATCACATCCATTCTTTTATAGCAAGCCGTTCCCAAGTGCGACGAACGCAGATTATTGTTGCGAAAGCTTCATAATTGATGTATCATTGTAACCGAATAGGAACAATTTGAACGTTTTGCTCGTTACTGTCATTGAGAGAAATGATTATACGGAGGAATCCGACATGAAACGAATTGGTTTAATCGCCTTGGTGGTCCTGATCATGCTGTCGCTGCTGCCGCTTACGGCATCCGGGATATCGCAATACGGGACCGTGACCGGCGGATGGCTGCGGCTGCGCACGGGGCCGTCCTATGACGCGACTATTCTCAAGTCCTACTATACGGGCACCGTAGTGGAAATCCTTGGCACCAGCGGAGACTGGTACAACGTCAAAGCGCCGGACAATCAAGCGGGATATATGTTGGCGGCTTATATCACACTGGGGGGCGGAACGGGCACCACAGCCTATGTCACCAGCGCGAACGGCTACGGCGTAAACCTGCGCACGGGCCCGGGCAAGGGTTACCGCGTGCTGGCCGTATATGCCGTCGGCACACAGGTATCGGTGCTGCAGTCCGGCGTGATCTGGAGCCGCATTCAGGTCGGCACGACCGTCGGCTATATGATGAGCGAATTCCTCACCACCACGCCGCCCGGCCCCACGCCCACCACGCCGCCGTCCGGCGATATGGCGACCGTATGGAGCGCAAACGGCTACGGTGTGCGCCTGCGCTCCGGCCCGGGTACGAGCTATTCCATCATTGGCCTGTACAGCGTGGGCACGCGGGTCGCCGTGCAAACCAGAGGCACGACCTGGGATTATATCCTCGTGGGCAGCCGCCTGGGGTATATGATGAACGAATTCCTGCATTATGATCATCCCAATCTGCCCATCGCGACCGGCATTACCGTCACCCCCGCGTACAGCACCGGCATGCAGGACGAAACGGTGGATCTCACCGTGAGCGTAACGGGTACGGATCTGTCCTCTCCCGCGTACACCCTTGCCGTGACCGGCAATTCAAGCATGGCTGAGATTTCTGGCGACGACCTGCATATTTTGAGCACCGCCACCGTGGGCGCGGTGATTGAAGTGACCGCCACGACGACGGACAACGACGCGGGTGGCAATCCATTGACCGATACCTGCACCGTCACCGTAACGGCAGCCGAGCCGCGCGTCACCGCCTTCGCCTTTGACGAAACGGCCAAAACCGTATCCATCGCAAGCGGCGACGTGAGCGTGCGGGTGGGCTACACCATCAGCGGATATAACCTCTCTTCCCCGTATTTCTCGCTGGCCGTGTCCGTGGAGGCGGGCGGCCACGTGACGACCTCGATAGACGAAGCCACCGAGGAGATCGTTCTCAACGTCGCCACTGCCGTGGGCGACGGCACCGTATTCACCGTAACGGGCACGACTACCGCGGACGATGCGGGCGGCAATCCCAAGACCGCCGTCCTGACGGTCACCATCACCAGCGCCGCCGTAACGCTGACGTCCATCGAGCTCGTGCCGGAGGCAACCGCGCTTCGGTATGACGAAACCGCGAACATCAACGCGTTGCTGCATTATTCCGACGGATCGTACGCTACCGCGACCATCACCACGCAGTATACGCTCGCGGTCACTACGGGCTCGACCTACGCGTCGCTGAGCACAAAGCTGTTGGTTCCCAATGATGCCAACCTGATCGGCGTGGCCGACCAGACCGTCGTCATCACCGGCACATCCGTGGCGGATCCTTCGCTCACCGATACCTGCGACGTGCTGCTGTACGGGCGAAATGAACCCGATCCGCCCACGCTCACCAGCGCGGTGCATGCCAATTTAAGCGCAGTGCTGCACTGGACGGCGCCGGCGAACGACGGCGGCGAAGACCTGACGGGCTACAAGGCGTATTACAGCCTCACCGAAGGCGGGGCGAAAAACCTTTTAAGCGACGCCATCCTCCCGTCCGCAACCAGCTATACCGCCACCGGCCTGATCAACGGAACGCTGTATTACTTCTGGCTGACCGCCGACAACGGCCGGGGAGACAGCGACTACAGCAACTATCTGACCGCAACGCCCAATCCCACCCAGCCAAGCGCGCCGCAGACATTGACGGTGTCCGATCGCGGCGACGGGTTTGTGGAGCTGACTTGGACAGCGCCCGCCGATACCGGCGGTTCCGGCGTTCTCATTGATCATTACCGCGTATATGTCGATAATGTCGAGTACGACGTTGCAGGCCGTTCCAGCGCCCTCACCAAGACGGTCACCGGCTTAACGAACGCGCAAAGCTATGAATTCATGGTGATAGCCGTCAACAGCGCCGAAGTAGGATTGCCCGCAACGATCACCAGCAATCCGGTAGGCACGCCTGACGCGCCCACGATCGGTACGAAGATCGCAGGGTTTGAATCGATTGCCATTACCTGGACGCCCGCAACATATACCGGCGGCAACGCAATCCAGAGCTATGATGTGTACATCAAAATCGCAACCGATCCGGATCCGGTCGTCCCCACAGACACGGTAACGGATACGGAGTACACCTTCACCTGCGCCACCGATACC
>JBDRTL010000400.1:0-2201 GCA_043824045.1 Bacillota bacterium | reverse complement strand
GCTCGCCCATATAGGCCGTCGCCATCTCAAAGAAGAACAGCAACTGGCCGACGATATACGCGTTCACTTCGGGCAGGATGATCGTCTGGTTCATGCGTCCCGCCTGGTAGAGCGCGAACTCCGTGCCCTGCAGTTCCGCGTCGAGCAGCCGGTTAAGGGTCTTGCCGCCCAGGAAGGCGACGTCCGCAAACTCCGCGCAGCCGTGGGCGATCTCCACTTCGTTACGGAATTTCTCAACTTTTAAAAAGGTGACCACCTTGTCGTACGGGCCTTCGGTATACAGCTGCAACTGGCTGTGCTGATCCGTAACGCCGAGCGCCTTGGCGGGCGTCTGCCCGCAGTTGACGGCCATGCCCTTGCGGGTGACGTTCTTGCCGAGGCTTTCCGCCCAAAGCTGGCAGAACCAGTCCGCCATATATTTCAGGCTGTCGGCGTACGGCATCACGACCTGCACGTTCGCGCTTCGGTCCTCCATGGCGATGTACTGCAGCGCGGCTTCCAAAAGCGCGGGGTTACCCCAAACGTCGTCGCTTTTGCAGCGCGCGTCCATCGCGGCGGCTCCCTCGAGCAGCGCGCGGATATCGATGCCGCAGACGGCGGCGGGCAGCAGGCCCACGGGAGTCAGTTCGCTGAATCGCCCGCCGACGCCGTCGGGGATCACGAACATGCGGAAGCCTTCCTGTTTGCCGATCTTGATCAGATTGCCTTCCGCCTTATCGGTCGTCGCGATCACGTGCTTCTGCCAGCCTTCGCCGACCTCCCGTTTCAGGAGATCGGAAATGATCAGGTACTGGCTCATCGTTTCGGCGGTCTTTCCGCTCTTGGTGATGACGTTAAAGCAGGTGCGCTTTATATCGATCACGTCCAGCAGCGACGCCATCCGCTCGGGATCGATGTTGTCTTCCACATAGAATTTCGGGCCGTTACGCTTTAAAAGCTCATTCCAGCGCAGGTGGTTGAGCGCGCTGTGCACCGCGACGGGGCCCAGCGCGCTGCCGCCGATGCCCAAAACGACGAACGAATCAAAATGTGCGCGCACATAGGCGGCGGCGTCCTCAATCTGCTGCAAAACCTCCGCCTGGTTGTAGGGCAGTTCCGTCCATCCCAGCATACCCGTGCCACGGTTCTTTTCCACGGCATGCTGCGCGGCCTTCGCGGCGGACGACAATTGGCTGACTTCATCGGCGTCTATCCCATATTGAATGCCGATGATATCGCTCATCATGTGGTTGATATCCAGTTTGATCTGCGCTGCGTTTTTCTGCATGGCTGTTCCTCCTCAGTTCTTCAAGGTGATTATAACATAGGGCAGCGCAAAGAAAAAGAGCATACCCGCTATGGATATGCCCATGATGGAAAATCCGATAACCGGTGTTACGGCTGCCGTCCGATATAGGCGAGGATGCCGCCGTCCACATACAGGATGTGACCGTTGACAAAGTTGCTTGCGTCGCTTGCGAGGAACACCGCGGGCCCGACCAGATCGGCGGTCTCGCCCCAGCGGTTGGCGGGGGTTTTCGCGCGGATAAACGCGTCGAACGGGTGCATGGAGCCGTCGGCCTGCTTCTCGCGCAGCGGCGCGGTTTGCGGCGTGGCGATGTAGCCTGGGCCAAGGCCGTTGCACTGGATGTTGTGCATGCCGTATTCCGAGCAGATGTTGCGGGTGAGCATCTTCAGTCCACCTTTGGCAGCCGCGTAGGCGGACACGGTTTCGCGCCCCAGCTCGCTCATCATCGAGCAGAGGTTGATGATCTTGCCGCGGCCTTTTTTGATCATGGAAGGGATCACGGCCTTGGATACGATGAACGGCGCGTTCAGGTCCACGTCGATCACCTTGCGGAAATCCGCAGCGCTCATCTCCGTCATCGGGATGCGCTTGATGATTCCGGCGTTGTTGACCAGAATATCGATCACGCCGACTTCCTTTTCGATCAGCGCGACCAGCGCGTTCACGGCGGCTTCGTCCGTCACGTCGCAGACGTAGCCGTGAGCCTTGATTCCGGCGGCCGCGTAAGCCTGGATGCCTTTATCCACAAGCTCCCGGCTGATATCGTTGAACACGATGGTCGCGCCCGCTTTGGCATACCCCTCGGCGATGGCAAAGCCGATGCCATAGCTTGCGCCGGTTACGAGTGCGATCCTGCCCTTGAGTGAAAATTCGTTGCCCATTTCGTTCCTCCTTATCGCTGTACGCGGCCGGA
>JBDRTL010000399.1:0-3143 GCA_043824045.1 Bacillota bacterium | reverse complement strand
GTAGTGCTTGGCCTGCTTGGCTTTCTCCCGAAAGTTGAAACGCTGGCGACGCACGGTGGCCTCGCTGATATGAAACTCCTTTGCGATTTCCCGGTCGGCCGCGCCCGCGGCGATGCGAAGCAGCAGGTCCTTCTGGGTCTGCGTCAGGGTATTGTACTTCGTATCGGCGTTGATGAGCAGTGCGGCGCTGCCGCCGTGCGCGTCCTTCATATGGAGCCTGGCGGCATGCTCGGCGGTGTAAAACTTCCCGTCCATCGGGTACGCCTGCGCCGTAAAGAACCGCTGGCCGCAGGTATTGCAGGCGTAAGCGTCCGTTTCCGCGTCGAAACGGTACCCCTTCTTCAGCTCGTCCACCGTCAGTTTTCCATAATCCATGCGCACACCTTCTTGTTATTAGTCATGCACATATTGTAGTATTGTTTACGGATACTGTCAACGGTTTTTAGAAATAGTGTGATATGAAGTATAAAAAAGCTCCCCCGCGGGGGAGCTTTTTCATACTTGCTTGCTTACTGCGCGCTTTCCACGGGATACACGCTGACCTGTTTTTTGTCGCGGCCCAGGCGCTCAAAGCGCACAATGCCGTCTTTAAGCGCAAAGAGCGTATCGTCGCTGCCCTTGCCCACGTTCGTGCCCGGATGGATTTTCGTGCCGCGCTGCCGCACCAGAATGTTGCCCGCGAGGGAAAACTGCCCGTCGCCGCGCTTGGGGCCCAGGCGTTTGCTCTCGGAATCGCGGCCGTTCCTGGTGGAACCCATTCCCTTTTTATGTGCGAAGAGTTGCAATTGAAGCTTCATCATGTGGTTGTCCTCCCGTCCTCTGTCGTAATCCTGACCCATTTGGGATACTCCAGGGAGATATCCGTCAATCCCTGTATTACCGTGCGAAGGATCACCTGCGCGTCATGGCTTTCGCATATCTCGGGCAGCGTAACGCTGAGCAGCGCCTTCCGATCATCCCTGCCGATGACCGGCACAATGCCTGCCACGCTCTCCAGGGCGTTGACCGCCGTGTGCATAAGGCTGGATACGGCCGCGCATACGATGTTCCCGCCCGCGGCATCATCCCCCGCATGTCCCTGCGCCTTCAGCGCCGAAATGCGCTCCCCTTCGCGCCGGACTACAATGCGTGTCATTTGCTGATACCGGTAATCTCCACCTTGGTGTAGTTCTGACGATGACCGGCTTTGCGGGCATAGTTCTTCTTGGCCTTGTACTTGTAGATGATCACTTTTTCACCCTTGACCTGGCCCAGAACCTTGCCTTCCACCGTCGCGTCCTTCACGGTCGGCTTGCCGATCTTCAGGGTTTTTCCCTCGCCCACCATCAGCACGTCAAAGTTCACGGTGCTGTCCGGCTCCTGATCGAGTTTTTCAACGTAGATAATGTCTCCCTCGGATACGCGGTATTGCTTGCCACCTGTTTCAATCACAGCGTACATGGCATGCACCTCCAACTCTAGAACTCGCCAAACGAAAGGCGGCGCGTTTAAGCGCACTTGAATACCCCGCTTGAGCGGCTTGCCGGGATAAGGTATCATATTCACAGCCGCAAGTCAAGTATTTTCTTGGTTGGGCTGCGGTATCAATGGCTGTTTATCCGCCCGCACGCCGGAGCATTATATCCGCTGCGGCGCAGCCACCGTGCGGTCGTTGACCACGTTGCCGGTGTTCAGCGTCCCCTTGGGCTCGATCATCATCACATACGCTTCCGTGTCGGCAACAGGCTTGTGCTCCACGCCCCTGGGGATGACAACGCACTCGCCCTCACGCAGCACGATCTCCCCATCCCGGAGTTTGATGGACAGCTCCCCCTTGCACACATAGAACATCTCGTCTTCATTCTGATGCGAGTGCCAGAGGAACTCCCCTTTCAGCTTGGCGATCTTCACACAGGAATCGTTGATTTCCGCGATGAGTTTCGGGCTTCAGTATTCGCTGAACAGGCTGAACTTTTCCGGTATGTTGATCTTTTCCATCTTCGGCTCCTCCCGCGCGTCCGCCCGGGTTTTGCACGGCGTTACCCTATGGTGATTCGCACCGCCACCGGCAAGTCGGACTGCACATCGGGCGCCGATACATGCAGCCCGTCTTCATCCCGCGACCATACGGGCTTGCCGTAACCCAGAATGTCCACATCCCGCACAATGCCGTGAAACACCGGCAGGCGCGACGCGTCCTGCTCGGCCAGCGAGCGGATCAGCGCTTTTCCATCTTCCGGCCAGCGCATGAAAATGGCGTACAGGTGGCTGCCGCGCGTGGTGAAGCGGATGTCCTCCGCCGTAAACTGCGTATCCTCGCCGTCGGTAAACTGCCCCTCCCGCGTCTTTGTGGGGCCTTCGCCGGACATGCGCCAGACGGCGGTGTTGTAGATCGCTTCGCCGTTCACCCTGAGCCACGCGCCGATGCTCAAAAGCACCGCCGTGTCTTCTTTGGAAATCGTGCCGTCGGGTTTCGGGCCGACGTTGAGGAGCAGCACCCCGTTTTTGCTGACGATGTCCGCCAGATCGCGCACGATGCCGCCGGGCGATTTGAAGGTGTTGTTCTCCGTCCAGCACCAGGAATTGCGGGCGACGGCGGTGTCCGTCTGCCAGCGAAAAGGCTGCGCCTGCGCAAACTTGCCGCGCTCGATGTCCACCGTCGCCGTGCCGAAGGCAAACGCATCGTGCTTGTAGCAGATGGTGACTTCCGCGCCCCATTCCTGTGCGCGGTTGTAATAGTAGGCCGCGAACTTAAGCAAGTACGGCTTCACCGCGCTGTGCTGTATCCACCAGTCAAAGTAGAACTGCCTGGGCTGATACTTGTCCACGATCTCACAGCAGCGCAGCAGCCAGTCTTCCAGAAACTCCGCGGTGGGCGCCGGCTCGCTGAACAAGTCCTGATGCCCGGCTTCGGGCATCGCGGGCCAATAGAAATCGCCAAGCCGCAGCGGTTCTTTGATATCGCTGTCAAACTCTTTGCCGTGCCCCATGAAAAACCAGTGCTCCGCCCGGTGGGACGACGCGCCGGTGACCAGCCCGATCAACTCTGCCATCGAATTCCAAGACGTGTAGGGGATATGCAAGAACGGCCCGCTGCCCTTTATGTCCCTGACTTGCGCCTCGCGCAGATCGTAACGATCCCCAGTGAGGCGCACCTGGAGTTT
>JBDRTL010000398.1:0-4957 GCA_043824045.1 Bacillota bacterium | reverse complement strand
CGTCGGCGGGCGGCACGGCGGTTTCGCTCTGCGCCAGGGAGAACAGGGGGATGGAGACCGCCAGCAAAAGCACGGCGATCAGGATTAAAAGGGATCTACGTTTCATGGTTTGAACCTTCTTTCAAAGTTTGTTCAGCAATCTCTTGCCATGCTTATAGTATCAACGATGAATGTGGCGGAATTGCGGCGTTTATCGCAACAGTGTGTGGAGAGTGTGGACATCGCGCCAGCTTTGGACTAAGATAGCATCAGGAAGGGGGCGGGGGCATGGCCAACGTTTTGGTGGCGGACGACAACCGCCAGATCGCCTCGGTGCTGGAGGAGTACCTGAAAAAGGAAAACCACACGCCGTATCTCGCCGCCGACGGCGAGCAGGCGCTTGCATTGTTTCAAAAGCATGCGTTCGACGCCGTGCTGCTGGACGTGATGATGCCCAAGATCGACGGCTTTTCCGTGTGCCGCGAAATCCGAAAAACCTCTACGGTGCCCGTGATCATGATCACCGCTCGCGGGGAAGATTTCGAACGGATCATGGGGCTGGATACCGGGGCGGACGATTATATCGTCAAGCCCTTTTCGCCGGGCGAGGTGATGGCGCGGCTGCGCGCGGTGCTTCGGCGCATGCAGCCAAGGGAGGGCGCGAAGGCAAAGATCATCACGATCGGCAACCTCTGGGTGTCGGCGGACGATTATCTGGCGAAAGTCGGCGAAAAACCGCTGACGCTGACCAAAAAGGAGTTTGAAATCCTCTGGACGCTGGCGGAGCACCCCGGCAAGGTGTTCACCCGCGACAATCTGCTGGAAAGCCTGTGGGGCTACGAGTATTTCGGCGATTCGCGCACCGTGGATACGCACATCAAGCGGCTGCGCGCCAAGGCGGAGGCTCTGGAACCCGAGGGGTTTTCCATCAAGACCATCTGGGGTGTCGGGTACCGGCTGGAGGCGGAAGGCCATGCGTAACCGCATCGCGCAGAAGCTCCTGCTGTATTTCATCATCCCGCTGTGCGTCTTCGCGCTGATGAGCGGGGTGCTGTTCCAAACGCTGTTCACCCGCGGCATTACGGAGGAAAAGGAACGGGAGCTCGCGGCGCGCGCAACCGAACTGGCGGATACGCTGTCCGGCGCCGCCGGCGAAACCATGGGCGCGGGCATGAGCATGGGGATGAACGCGGGCGGGCAAAACACGGGGCTTAACGCCTATCTGTCCGCGATAACGTATCTGGACGTGGACGTTTGGGTGCTCGATGAAAACCTCAATTTCCTCACCACGGGGCGGCATATGATGACGATCGTATATCAGGACCTGCCGCCGGACGCCGATCGCGTGGTGGATTCGGTGTTTGAAGGGCAGACGGTCACCAGCCGCGGGTTTTCGGACCTGCTCGGCGCGCCGACCATCACAGCGGGCGCGCCCATCTACCGAGGCGGCGCGATCATCGGCGCGCTGCTGATGCACGACGCGGTATCTGGCATCCAATCCGTGATTTCGCAGGGAGTCACCGTGCTGCTCTACTCCGGCGCGATCGCGCTGGTGATCGCCGTGCTGCTCGCCGTCTGGCTGAGCTACGCGTTCGCAAAGCCCCTCAACACCATGAAAAACACGGCGCTCACACTGGCGCGGGGCGCGTATGAAACGAAAACCGGCATTGCCCGCACCGATGAAATCGGCAAGCTCGCGCAGGCGATGGACGTGCTCAGCGACAAGCTGGCGGAAGCCAAAAAGCAAAAGGAACAGCAGGAACGGCTGCGCATGGAGTTCCTCTCCAACGTGTCCCATGAGCTGCGCACCCCGGCCACGGTACTGCGCGGCTCGCTGGAAGCGCTCACTGACGGCGTGGTAACCGATGCGGCGCAGGTGAAGCAATACCACGAGCAGATGCTCAAAGAAACGCTGGGCTTGCAGCGGCTGACCAACGATCTTTTAGAGTTGTCCAAGCTACAAAACCCGGATTTTCCCATCGAACGGGCCGAGGTCGTCTGGCAGGATGTGCTTTCCGACGCGTTCTATGCCGCCGACCAGATCGCGCGCGAAAAGCGGATCTCCATACGGCGCGAGATCATGAAGGACCCGCTGGTTATCCGGGGCGATTACGGGCGGCTCCGGCAGATGCTTTTGATCGTGCTGGACAACGCGGTGAAGTTTTCCAAAGAGGGCGGCGGGATCGAAGTCGCGCTGACCATAGACCGCATCACCGTACAGGACCACGGCGCGGGCATCGCGGCAGACCTCCTGCCCTTCATCTTCGACCGCTTCCGCAAAACCCCCTCCGAGGAAAACCGCCAGGGCAGCGGCCTGGGCCTCGCCATCGCCAGGCAGATCGCCGCGCGGCACGGTATTGAGATTGCCGTGGAAAGCAAGGCGGGGGAAGGAACGACGTTTACGTTTATCCTGAACCCATAGGAGCTTTGCCTTTTTATATTGCAAAGAAAGGGGCCCATCGCGCGGCCGTGGAGTACCTTAAAACCTCGTTCCCAATGGATCAGGCGTTATCTGTTTCCAAACGATTTTGCCTGTTTTGGCATAATCGGGTATAATGAATTTGATGACCATGAGAAAGAAAAGGAATCCAAAGGGCATCCGCATGGAATATTCATTCCGGGGGAATAGTATCCGACTGATAAAACAGGAGGTTGAAGTATGCACGAATCCTTAAGGCTAATGATTACAATCAGGGCCAAGGGCAGCAAAGGGGCCATGAACAGGCTGAGGAAGGAAGGGTTCCTGCCCTGTTCCTTATCCAAAAAAGGCGGGGACGCCGTCAGCTTTTTTTTGAGGAAGGATGATTTCAGAAAAGCGTTTGCCGCGAACGGGACGGCAAGCATCTATACGCTTCAGGCGGATCAGAAAACCGCCTTTACGGCGATGATCCATGAAATTCAATACGTCCCGGGCGCCGGGGATTATCTGCATGTAACGTTTCAATCTGTAACCCTTACCGAGGAAACCACGGCGGATATTCACCTGCATATCAAAGGGCGGGAGGAGCTTCTCCACAAGGGCTTTGAATTGCTGCAGCAACTTGAATCCATTCATCTCAAGGGACTGCCGGGCGACTTTCCCGCTTCCATTGATATTGACGTGAGCGGCATGGAACCGGGAGATCTGGTGACCGTCGCCGATGTGAAGCTGCCAAAGGGCATCGCCTGCCTGACCGAATTAAACCGCCTGATTGTGTCCGTTCCCCACCCGAAACTCAAGGTAGAAGAAACTGCCGAGGGTCAGGAAGCACTCAAAGAAGAGCAGGCGAAGCCGGCAGAGGGCAGCGAAGTATAATAGCAGCAGTCAAACACCAACGATGAACGATAGTGTGCAAAAGCCGCGGGATTATTCTGTGGCTTCTTGACGCAGGCGGTTCATGGGATTGTAAAGGGCATAGCCCTTTACCGGGGGTTGGGGCGAAGCCCCTAACGTGTTCACATCTTCTCAATCCTCGTCACCTTGCCCATTTTAATCAGCTTTTCGTTTAGCAATTGCACAATCAGCGCGCGCTTCAAAATGCCCATCTGTTTGAAGGTGATGTCGTCGTGGGCGGTGTTTTGCGCCATGCCCTCGAAAAAGCGCACGATATCGGCCCTGCGCAGGAGCGTGCAGAGCTTCAGCACGCCTTCCTCGCCGCCTTTTAAATCCTCTTCCAGAATATTGTACGCCTGGTTGAGCGTCACCGCGCCCTCCATCACCAAATCGATGCCGTCGATTAAGTATTCCGGCGGCGCGGTGAGCGAATCGGGAATCTTGCGCATCTTCACGCGCTTGCCCATCACGCGGGCGGTCATGTCAGCCGTTGTGGAGCCGCACACCACCTTCAGCCCGTCGCTGCCGAGGAATTTTTTCACGAGTTTTTCATCGTCCGCCTTACTGGCTGGCGGGCCGGAGAGAATATTGATCACGCTGGCCTTTCGCAGCGTGAGCACGGCGATGGAGGTATCGTCGCCGTGCTCGCCGCCGGAAAGCGACTTGGTCTTCATCAAAATGATGTCCAGCGCGTCCTCCGCCGTCATGCCCGCGCTGATGCACTTCTGGAACAGGTCCAAAAACCCGTCTTCGCCCCAGCCCATGCCCATCCCGCGCCCAAGCCCCGCCTGCGTAACGCCGTCGGTGAAGAAGACGATGGAATCGCCCTCCTTGAGGAGCACCGAGGTCTCCGAGACTACCTCGCCCGAGAGCGTATAGTGGGTGTTGCGGAGTTTCTGCACGATGCCGTCGCGAACCAGAAGCGGCAGCGGCGCCTCAAACGACAGGCAGGTCAGCTGCCCGCCTTTCATGATGCGCGCGACGTTGAACGCGGCGAACGGCACCTTCTCTGTGCGCGCGCGGTGCATGAGCTTCAGCACTTTTTCGCAAGCCGGGTGGATGGAAACGCCGCTTTGCATCAGGTGCAGAACGCGGCTGATGCACAGCCGCGCCGCGATGTTTGCGTAGCTGCCCGAGCCGATCCCGTCCGCGAGGATGAAATCGGTATGCTCCATCGTGCGCGCGATCTCCGCCTGGTCACCGCAGGCGCGGTAATTCCGTTTGTTCGCCTGTTTTAATAAAAGCCCGGTATACAGGCGCAGCTTTGGCTCACTCATCGGATTGTATCAGTTCCTCCAGCAGCGTCTCCGAGCGCGCGGCGCTCTCGCCCAGGTAGTCGGCCATCTTCTGCGCCATCTCGAGGTTCTGCGCGATGAGCTTTTCCACCCGGCGGATGGTTTTGTCCCGGGAACTTTTGATCTTCGCTTCGTTGAGCTTGATGTTGGAAAGGTCCATATAAATGCCGACGAACTGCTTTTCCGCGGGCAGGTAATATACCACCTGATGGAACTCCCGCCCCATGTATTCGATGATCGATTCCAGGTACCGGCCGGACTTGGCGAGTACTTTTTCATAAAGCGTCGAATCCAGCAGATACGAAATCTTCCGCCCGATGATCGCGGAAGAACAGGAGAAATACTTCTCAAACGCGGGGTTCAGCGACTG
>JBDRTL010000397.1:0-2704 GCA_043824045.1 Bacillota bacterium | reverse complement strand
GCCAAGTGCCAGCACATAAACGACGGACAGGATCCCCAGCAGCGCCATGTTGATCAGCGTAACGCCGAAGCCCGAGGCGGCCAGGAAATCCGTTGGCAGCACGCCGGGCAGCTGTAGCAATCGGCGAAAGCCCTTCAGCCGCCAGTGGTTCACCCGCAGCCCTAAAAGAAGAATAGCCAGAAAAATGCCGAGCAGAAGAATGGAAAAAGGGAGATTGCGGCCCTCGGAGAGGATGGAAACCGCGCGCACCTCGATGCCGAACCCGCTTAAAACCGCCATGAAGAACATCCCGAGTATCCCCGCCGTAAAGCCGATGTTGTACAGGCTGAAGCCTTTGTGGAACTGCAAAAACCGCAGGGACAGCGGCACGATCACAAAACCAACCAACAGCCCCGACGCGACGCCCAGCAAAATGCCCGACGGCAGCGGCAGCCCCAGATTGAAGGAAAACTCGCTGACCAGGGGGCTTAGCGCCGTGCCGAACATGCAGTGCAGCACATATCCGCCAAAAGGCTGCCGGATGGCCCTGGCATACAGATAAACGCCCAGGATGATCGGGATGGTATTGTACAGGTTCTTGCCGAAAAACGAAAAGCCGATCATCGTAAAGATACCGGCCACGATCGAACCCGACACAGGCAACCGGTTGAGCTTGATGATGCAGATGCTGAATATCGTCATCAGCCCTACGTTCATCAGCGCCGCGCCCGCGTTTGCCAGCATGATATAGTCCGTCAGCAAGTTGGCGGGCGAGGTGAGGACGGTGCAAATCCCCCGCCAGATTTCGCCGGGGGAATCAAACACAAACGAAAGGGCGATGAATACGATGCCCAGCAGCCCGAAAAACAGGTAAAGGTATCGCTGCAGCATGGCGGCGATCTGCGGATGATCCCCGGACAGTTCATCGCGCCACCGCCCGGTTCCGCCGTCCAAATGGATGGGCGCGCCGGGATAGTGTTTCACCGCCGGTTTCTTCTCTTCACTTTTCATGTGTCAACACTCCTTTTCGGTTTGATCCGGAAGATGGGGTGTGGCATATCACACAGAGGAAGCCGGGCGCAAATCACAGGAGAAACAAAGCAATCATGGTGCGCATGCCGAAGGCCGGCTGGCGGCTGCTTCTCTTGTCCGCGCCGCTTTGCCGATTGCGCTGCGGTATCGCCGGCATTGAATGCGGGAAGCACGCCGCCCGCATCGCGCGCTTCCTTTTCTTTATGGAAGCAGTATAGCATAGAACCGGTTATTTCCATAGCGCGAACCGGCATAAAAGCGAAGGGATTTCGTTGGCGGGCTGACTCTGCCGCCGATGGAATTGCGACCGCGTTCGTGCTATACTGAGGTCACTTCATTTAAGGAAGGCGATGAACCATTCAACTGCTGCTGCACACCTGCTGCGCGCCCTGCTCGGTCATGTGCGTGCAGGCCCTGCGCGTTGAGGGGCTCGAGCCCACGGCGTACTGGCACAATCCGAACATCCATCCGCTGACGGAGTACCGCATGCGGCGGGATACCCTGCGCCAATATGCGCAGAGCATCGGCATGGCGCTCGTGGAGGAAGACGTATACGGCCTGCGCCCGTTTGTGCGCGCGGTGGCGGAGGATATCGGCGGCCGCTGCGCCTATTGCTACGAAATCCGCATGGACTCAGCCGCGCGCTACGCCGCGGGGAACGGCTTTTCGCATTTTTCCACCACGCTGTTTTACAGCCCTTATCAAAACCACGAGTTGCTGAAAATTGCAGCCGAACGCGCTGCCGGGAAGCACGGCATTGAGCTGCTGTACCGGGATTTCCGCCCGCATTTCCGCGAGGGGCAGCGTAAGGCGCGCGCCCTCGGGCTGTATATGCAAAAGTACTGCGGGTGTATATTCAGCGAAGAAGACCGTTATCAAAAAGTGAAATAGGAACTACTCCGCGATTTTCTCCTGTTGTTCCTGCCAGGCCACCGTGCCGTTTCGCAGGTTTTTCTTTGCCGCGCGGATATCCTGCCGGGTCAGGCTGATTTTGCGGGACTGCTCTTTCAGGGCTTCCATCGACTTTGCCGTCATCCGGGTGCCGATCATCGCGGCGATCATCACGGAAAGCATCGCCAGGAAGATGCGCAGCATGCCGGAGGGAAGGAGCATCAGTATGACGAAGCCCACCGCGACGCCGATTGCGAGGCTCAGGGAATAGCGTGTGATGAAATCCCTGTGCGCGGCCGTCCGCGCCGCGAGATAATCGTTCAACGTTTTCCTAGAAAACGTCTGGCCGTTTGGGAAATGTTCCCGTTTCAAGTCCGTCATTTTCATTTGCTTTCTCTCCCGTTGTGTTTATAGTCGAATGTGGAACGCTGCCAAAAACAGATTAATAAACAATGGCAGAAGCCACAAAAACAGCAGCGCGTGCTTAACGGCGGTCATGGCGCTGGAAAGACTTGCCCTGCCGTCCATACGCGCGGGATAGCGGCGTAAAAGCGACAGGAATAAAAGGTTTTCCATGGCGTCAAATACCGTACGCAGGATGGCAAGCGCGGCCATTGCAAAGTAAAGCCACGAACCGCGGCCGGCTACATTTGCCGTTACGGCGATCATCACGCCCGTCAGCCCCGCCATAAACCCGAAATCGATAAGCCAGAAACGGCGAAGCGCTTTTCGGCCCAGCTCGCCCGCGTCGTCAAAGGTTTTGTAAAGCACGTCCGGGGTGAAGCGCAGGCGCATGTCGGGC
>JBDRTL010000396.1:0-13535 GCA_043824045.1 Bacillota bacterium | reverse complement strand
TGCCTTCCATCCGCCTGAACTGCTCCGGCGTCAGCCCTTTCATCTTCTTGAAAACCTGGATGAAATGGCTCTGCGAGCAGAACTGGCAGGTCGCCGCGATATCGGCCATGGCGTCGTTCCCTTCCCTGAGCAGTTTTTCGGCGTGCCGTATCCGCTTTCGGCGGATATAGTGTGACAGGGGTTCGCCGATTTCCTGTTTGAAATTGGAAGACAGGTAGGAAGGGTTGACGTAAATGCTGTCCGCGATACTCCGCACCGACACCGGCTCCAGCAGATGTTCGTTGGCGTAGATGATCGCGGCGCGGACGACCGCCGATATTCCGCCTTCCCTGCGCCTGCGGATCAGATGGATAAACTCGCGTACCATCGTGTACTCGTACTCGGCAAGCCTTTCCATGTCGTGCATGTCTTCGATGGCGCGGATGCACGTGTCGCTGTGGGAGAAGGCGGCGTCCGGCATGGCCCCGCCCGCGATGGCCGCCCTGGTAAACAGCGAGCAGCTGCAGATCAGCGAGTTTTTTAAAGACCGCAGGGGTTCGCCGGACAGGCTGGCGCGTTGCAGGCGGTTGATCTCGCTTAAAATGGTCAGTGCGTTCTTCTCATCCTGTTCGGCGATGCACTGCGTGATCTCGCGCTCCAGAAAGAACGGCGGGTGCCGGTATAGCGCGTCCATGGAATTAACGGACTCCGGCGGGAGAAACTGCGCCGTGATCGCGTGCGGCGGATCGGGCGCCGTGCAGAGCATCTGTAAAAGCTGCCCCGTATAAAAGAAGCAATCCTCCGATAAAAGCTTGAGCGAACGGATGGCCGCGCGCACGGCCTCCCTGTCCTTGACGGAAGCGAAGTAGATCTTCAGCTGGCGGGTCAGTTCCTTGTCGTGCAGGCCGCTTAAGCAAAACGGGCCGATGCACAGGGCGTATGCCGCCTCCGGAAACTGGCAGATATACCGTTCGCCGGTTCTGCCCGTGACATACTGCACCATGGAACTATTCGGTTCCACCGGCCAGGCGGAAGGCTCTCCGCCGCAGGACAGCAGAGGCCATACGGGATCGTACGCTTCGGGCAAAAACAGCAACGGTTCCGCGCAATGGTACAGCCGGACGGGCAGCCGAACGGCGAAATGCAGCGTCCGCGCGATCTGCCGCCATCGTTCATGTTCCATATTACACACCTCTGCCACGTATTTCTATTGCAAACTCTACAATATACAAGAATTATAACATATATCTAAGAAAAATGACATATTCTCTATTTGAGAATGCATATAATAAAAATAACCATTCGGTGTTTCAAAACACAGAAACAATGAAGGAGGATTACTCATGAAAAAGTTGTTATCAATCTTGGTCGCCACACTGATGATGGTCGGCATCGTAAGCGCCGCATCGGCGGATGTGACGATCGACGTATTCCAGCTGAAGGTCGAGATCGACCCGATGCTCCAGGAGTTCGTCAGGCTCTATTCGGACGCATCCCCGGGCGTGACCGTGACGGCTGAAACGCTGGGCGGCGGCGCGGACTACGGCGGGGCGATCAAAGCCAAGCTTGCGGCCGACCAGATGCCCGTGATCTATATGATCGAAGGCGCGGGCGGCTATGACCTGTGGAAAGACTATATCGCCGACATGAGCTCTTGCGCATGGGTCGCCGATACGGACCTGGCGTACTATTCCCCCGAAGGCGTGCCCGTGGGTTTCCCGATTGCCATGGAAGGCTTCGGCCTGGGCTATAACGCCGACATCCTTGCCGCGGCCGGCATCGACCCCGCGACGCTGACGACCTTCTCCGCCGTGAAGGCAGCCCTTGAAAAGCTGGACGGCATGAAGGCCGAACTGGGGCTTGATTCCGTGGTTTCCTGCGGCACATCCACCTCCGGCGGGCTATGGTGGGTCACCTCGCAGCACGTGTTCAACGCATTCTATGCCGGATATCTGGATTACAACGATTCGTCCGTGTATGACGGCCTCAGGGCTGGCGAGATGGACGCGGAGCGCCTGCAGGCGTTTGCGAACTATCTGGCGATGCTCTACCAGTATTCCGATCCGGAAATCCTCGCAAACGGCAACTATGACGCGCAGGTCGCCGCCTTCGCTTCCGGCAAGGCCGCGTTCATTACCCAGGGCAACTGGATTGATCCCAACATGGCGCAGCTGGGCGCGACCTTCCCGATGGGCTACATCTCCCACTGCTACCTTGAGGAGCCGACGCAGGGCCTGTTCATGGCCGCTCCGTCCTGGTTCGTGGTGAACAGCCAGGCGACGCCCGAGCAGCAGGAAGCCGCGTTCGCTTTCCTGGATTTCATGGCGCTGACCGAAGCGGGCGCAAACTACATGGTAGCCGAGGCCGGCATGGTGCCCGCCTTCAAGTCCGTGTCGCTCAAGCCCACCGGCCAGTTCTCCAAGGCTCTTGTGGAAGCCAGCGCCCGCGGCGGAAACTACAACTGGTACTTCGGCCAGAACCCCGACGGCTTTAACCAGTACACTCTGGGCCCGATCTTCGAGCTCCTCGCCGTGGACAACGATATGGATGCGTTCATCTCGGATGTGACCGCAGCCTTCGCTTCCATCGCGCAGTAACCCACAAAATCCTGGGGGAGAGCCGTTTCGGTTCTCCCCCGGGGTTATTGAAAAAAACCCATCATTCTGGTAAGCTGTGAGCAGCCGCGGGAAGGTTTCACAAAGATGCGCGGCCTTCCGGCGCTCCTGCTTCTTACCATGACGAGGGTTGAAACAAGCCGGACGGAAAGGCGGCGCCGCCGCAGTTTTTTGTTGGGGGAGAGGATGAAACGTTCTCCCCTGTTTCAAGTATAGAAAGAGACGGAGGCTGATGCGTCTTGAGAAGACGGGGCTGGGTTGATGCATTGTTTATATTCCCTTGCGCGCTGGCGTTTATCATGGTGATCATCTGCCCGTTTGTTATCGGTATTTATTATTCGATGACGGACTGGAACGGCGTTCAGCCGATCATCAACTGGATCGGATTTTCGAACTTCACGGGGATGTTCAGCCAGCCGCAGTTCATCTACTCGTTTATGATTACGCTTCTGTATACGGGCATCAACATCGTATTTGTCAACCTGGTCGGCTTTTTGCTTTCGCTGCTGGCGACCAGCAAGGTGCGCATGCGCAACCTATACCGCGCGGGCTTCTTCGTGCCAAACCTGATCGGCGGCATCGTGCTGGGGTATATCTGGCAATTCCTGTTTAACAATGTCATTTTCAGCATCGGCGACAGCCTGGGCATAGGGTTTCTCTCCAGCTCCCTGATCTCCAAACCGGGCACCGTCATCTGGGCGATGTCTTTTGTCAATACCTGGCAGTACGCGGGCTATATCATGATGATTTACGTCGCGGCGATCCAGTCCATCTCCGAAAGCATTATGGAGGCCGCCAGCGTGGACGGCGCGGGCTACGGTAAGCGCATCCGGAAAATCCTGATGCCGATGATGGCCAACGCCTTTACCATCACGATCTTTTTAACGCTGACCACGTCGTTTAAACAGTTTGATTTGAACTTTTCACTGACCAACGGAGGCCCGGCGCTGCGCTTTATGGGCAAAGCGATTAGGTCCAGCCAGCTGTTGGCGATGGATATCTATTCCACCGCGAACGGCCTCAATAAAATGGCTGAGGCGCAGGCGAAAGCCGTCGTATTCTTCGTGGTGCTGGTCATCTTCTCCCTGATACAGGTTTACATCAATAAGCGCAGGGAGGTGGAAGCATGAACCTGCAGCACAGCAGATCCATCCACCCTGCGGGTATCGCGGGAAAGAAGCAAAGCCGCTCGGGAGCGGTAGTTTTGGAGATATTCGGTATCCTTTTATTCCTCCTGTTCATGACGCCGTTCCTGATGGTGCTGATCAACTCCGCTAAAACCGCCAGGGAAATCATCTATAGCCCCGTGTCTTTGCCGGGAAACTGGGCGCAGATATTCGTAAATATCCGGCTGATCTTCGAAAACGCCACGACCGATTATGTCGGCGCGTTTGTTGACTCGGTCATCATCACGGCGCTGTCGCTTGCGGTGATCTCACTTTTCTCGGCGATGTGCGCCTGGGCGCTGGTGCGCAACAAGAAGAAATGGTCCACCGCCATCTTCATGACTTTTGTGGCCGCCATGGTCATCCCCTTCCAGGTGGTGATGTTCCCGTTGGTGAAATGGTTCAAAATTATCGGCGACGCGCTGGGCCTTCCGCTGCTGGGAACGTATCACGGCATCGTGTTTGCGTATCTGGGGTTCGGGTGCTCGATGTCCATCTTCATCCTCCACGGGTTCATCAAGAATATCCCGCTGGAGCTGGAGGAAGCGGCGACTATCGACGGCTGCAGCCAGGCGCGGACCTTCGTGAGTGTCGTGCTGCCGCTTTTGCAGCCAGCGTTCATCACGGTGCTGATCTTAAACGGCATCTGGATCTGGAACGACTTCCTGCTGCCGCTGCTCATCCTGGGCTCGGCCGGCAGGGTGCAGACGATCCCTCTGGCCGTCACTTCCTTCGCCGGATCGTATCTCAAGCAGTGGGATTTGATCCTGACCTCGGCGCTTTTGGCGATGCTGCCGATTATCGTATTGTTTATCTTCGCGCAGCGGTATATTATCAAGGGTATGGTGGAAGGCTCCATCAAATAGCGGATCAAGACGCAAAAGAGGAATGACGCATGTCTGACTGGTGGAAGAAATCGGTTGTGTATCAGGTGTACCCGCGCAGCTTTATGGACGCGAACGGGGACGGTGTCGGCGACCTGCAGGGAATCACGCAAAAACTGGACTACATCCGCGACCTCGGCGCGGACGTAATCTGGCTGAGCCCCATCTATCAGTCCGGCGGTGTGGACGCGGGCTATGATATCAGCGACTACTGTCAGATTGAGCCGGAATTCGGCACGATGGACGATTTTGACGAGCTGCTTTCGCAGGCGCACAAGCGCGGCCTGAAGATTGTGATGGATCTGGTCGTCAACCATACGTCGGACAAGCATCCGTGGTTTATAGAATCGCGCAAGGATAAGCAAAACCCAAAGCGCGACTATTATATCTGGCGGGACGGCTTCAACGGGAAAGCGCCCAACCGGCTCATGGGGTATTTCTGCGAACCGGCGTGGCAGTATGACGCGCATACCGGCCAGTATTATATGCACCTGTTCGCCAGCGGGCAGCCGGACCTTAACTGGGATAATCGGGAGGTGCGCGAAGCGGTTTACGCCATGATGAACTGGTGGCTGCATAAGGGCGTTGACGGCTTCCGGATGGACGTGATCAGCTGCATCTCCAAGCCTGCAAAAGCGGTGGCGGACGACGGCGAAGAGGGCATGCGCTGCGAGAACGGGCCCAAAGTACACGAATACCTGCGGGAAATGAACCAGAGAACGTTTGCGAACCACGACTGCATCACCGTGGGGGAAACCCCCGGTGTGACGCCTGACGACGCCGTGCGTTACGCGGGTTTTGACGCCGGCGAACTGCACATGATCTTCCAGTTTGAGCTCATGGACATCGGCAGCGGCCCGTACAGCAAATGGACCACGAAGCGCTACGACCTGCGCGACGTGAAAAAAGTGATTACCCGCTGGCAGGAAGGCCTGTACGGCAAGGCGTGGAACAGCCAGTACCTCGGCAATCACGATCAGCCCCGCTGCGTCAGCCGCTGGGGCGATACGTCCACGCCGCTCTTTTGGGAAAAGAGCGCGAAGATGCTGGCGACGTTCCTGCACATGCTGCAGGGTACGCCCTACGTGTACCAGGGCGACGAGCTGGGGATGACCAACGTGCGCTTAAACGATCTGTCCGAGGCGCGCGACGTGGAAGTTTTCAACGCGCACCGGCTGTACGTGGAGCAGCGTAAGGTGTTCACGCATGATGAAATGATGGACCGCATCAACGCGCGGGGGCGCGATAACGCGCGCACGCCGATGCAGTGGAGCGCGGCGGAAGGCGCGGGCTTCACCACCGCTGAACCTTGGCTCAAGATCAACGAAAACCATGTGACGATCAATGCCGAAAGCCAGGTGAACGATCCCAATTCCGTCTACCGCTACTATCAGCGGATCATCCGGTTGCGCAGGGAGTACGATATCATCACAGACGGCGAGTACAAGCTGCTGGATGCGGACAATCCGTTCGTGTATACCTTTACGCGCACGGCGGGCGGGAAAACGCTGCTCGTGCTGTGCAATTTCGGCGCTTTGGGGCAGTCCGCCGCACATGTGGCGGAACTGGTCAAAAATAAAAAGTGCGAGCGGATCATCGGCAATTACGAGCCTGAATCGAATGCGGCGGACGACTTGCGGCCGTATGAAGCCCGCGTATACCTGATCGGATAACACCGTACCGCCGTCGGAGCTCGAAGAAAATTTGCATCCGCATGAAGCATAGCTTGACAAAACCTTCCGCCGACAGTACGATTTACATAGAAATTTGGGCGGGAACCTATCGGGTTTGCCCAGAAAACACGAAAACAACGAAATGCGATACGTTATACACGCATACCGGAGCAGGATAGAATGAAAAACGAGGCGCCCGGAAAAGGGAAAACTGTCTGTGTCATCATTGGCGACGTCAGCTACGACTACACCATGGAACTGATGCGCGGCATCAATGACGCGGCCGGCCAGCATGGCGTACAGCTATTCTACATGACGGGGAAGCAGAGCCATATCCCTCCCGTTGATCAGAACAACGAGCAGGAGACGGTATCGCGCTATAACAGCATTTACGATTATGTGAAACTTGTGGGCGCGGACGCCTATATCATTTCCAGCGGTTCACTGTCCGGAATCGAAAGCGAAGAGGAATACCAGCTTTTTTTCAAGCGCTTTGAGGATTCCCCCTATGTTTTGCTGCAAAAGGAAATCGACTTCAGCGACCCGCGCAAATGCTCTATTACCGTGGATAATTATTCCGTATTCTGCAAATGCATCGAACATCTGATTGAGGAGCATCATTATCGGAAAATTGCCTATGTCTCCGGCCCGAAGCAGCATCCGGAAGCCAGAGAGCGGGAACGGGCGTATCGTGACACGCTGGAGAAGTATGGCTTGCTGCTGGATGAGAGCATGATTGCGTATGGCGACCTTTCCGGGTTTGTGGATGAGCAGGTTCAAAATCTGCTGACAGATCATCCCGACCTTGACGCGATTGCCTTCTGCAATGACGATATGGCAAAATCGGGATACAGGGTCTGCGAAGGCCGCGGGCTGCGGGTTGGCATGGATATTGCGATCACCGGGTTTGACGATTTTACGACGGGTCAGACCATGATGCCGCCGCTGACAACCGTTTCGCAGGACGCGTATCATACCGGCGAATTGGCCATTATTCAGGCGCTTACGCTGGCGGCGGGAGAACCCGCGCAATCCATTAAGCTGAAAACAAGCCTGGTATTGCGCAACTCATGCGGCTGCCACCGCCGCGAGCACGCGCGCGGTTTCGACGCGGATGTGTCAAGTCCGCAAGCCTATATACAGACCATGATTGGGACTTTGCAGGAGGAACTCTTCCGGATCGTTACGAAACCCGGTCAGAAGCACGGCGCTTCAACCATTGAAAAGCTGATGCGCTCTATCCAAACGCTTGCCGTCACAGATCCGGCCGAACCCCTGGATGAAAGCGTAATGGATGATTGGCTGACGGACTTTGTGGCGGAGCTGAACACATCCTGCGGCTTGGTGGCCGAGCGCCTGCACAGCTACCTGATGCGGATGGCGGAGGATATAACGCAGCCCAGCCTCAGGAAATTCTATCAAATTGTCCTGTATATTCAGGGATTCCTGTTTTTGTATGAAACACGGGAGACCGCCAAGCGAATTGAGCAGATCCGGACGCAAGCCTGGTTTGTGCCGGAATTCATTCGCGATTTGGTCGTCATCGTGGATGAGGATGAAAGGGTCTATTTAAACGTCGTGAACAAGCTGCGCAGCATAGGGCTTAATAACCTGTATATCTGTTTGCTCCCGGAACCGCAGATACGCAGGGAATCGCATCAGCCGCAAAGCGCGGAGAAACTGCTATTGGCGGCATACCTGAGCGATAACAGCGCGCATGCGTATCCGCGCGCGCGCATGCCCGTCATTGATCAAACCCACACGCTGCGCAACCTGCGGGAGCTGCAAAGCACGACCCATATGATCAGCTTCAGCATCTTTTCCGGAGATATGCAGTTCGGCATTTGTTTATGTGAAACCAGCAGGGACAACAATCCGCTCATGCATATCATTGGGCTGCAGCTGGGCATCCTTATGAATTTCCTGGATTTGAAGCGGAGGGAAAGGATTGTCGCCAGAGAGATTGAGCATGTGCAGAAACGAAACGAGGAACTGAACTATCTCTCCGTATATGACACGCTGTGCAATGTGTACAACCGCCGCGGCTTTATCGAACAGGCATTGCGTTTAAACCAAAGGAATATTGAAAAACGGGCGTTCCTTGTGTTCGCGGATCTGGACCATCTCAAGAAGATCAACGACAATTTCGGGCACGCCGCGGGCGACGACGCCTTACGGACAGTCAGTGATATCTTTAAGAAGGTCATACGCGGCGGCGACCTGATTGCGCGGATAGGCGGAGATGAGTTCGTCGGCATGTTCATAGCGGACAGCACGAACTTCCGGGAAAATTTCGAGCATCGGATTAAGCAGGCGATTGAGGAATACAACCGCGGATCCAGAAAACCGTATTATGTGGATATATCCGTGGGCATCACGGATTTTTCGTGCGCTCAGGAGCTGGAAATCGGCCAGATCATCGATAAGGCCGACCAATATCTGTACAAAGCAAAAAAACACAAGCGCACCAGTATCATGAAATAGATGAATTGCCTATGACTGCAAAAGAATCTCCGGGTATATTCATGATCGGGTACAGAAAACTGCATCAACGCTTTAAAAGGCTGTATAAGAGCACATGTCTATCCTGCATGTGCTCCGTTTTGCCGCTTCCCTTATCCGCCGTTGTATGATATACATAGAGTAAGTCATATTTGAATCAAAGGAGGCTTATTATGTTCAGCCCAAACAGCTCGTTTCTGTATTTGATTACGGCGATCGTGGTCGTTTGCATCGTCGGCCAGTCCGTGTTTTTTCTCGTCCGGGCATGGCGGCGTGCCAAGGTCATCGGCATTCCCGCGGCAACGCTGCGTAAAACCGTGATCTCCAGCGCGATTTATACGGTCGCGCCCGCGGTGTCCATTCTGCTGGGCGTCATCGCGCTGTCCAAATCCCTGGGGCTTCCGCTGCCGTGGCTGCGCCTGTCGGTCATCGGGGCGATCACCTACGAAACGGCCGCAGCAGCATCGGCGACCAACGCGCTGGGGCTGTCGCTCGGCAGCCTGATCGTCGATCCCGCCGCGTTTGTCACGGTCGCGTGGGTGATGACCATCGGGATCATTTTAAGCCTTGTGCTCGTGGTGCTTCTGACCAAACGGATTGAGGCGGGCATCATCAAAATCCGTACCAAGGATGAGAAATGGAGCGGTATCCTGACATCCAGCCTGTTCCTGGGCATGATTTCCGCCTTTCTGGGGCTCGTGTTCTCCAAGGTCGGCGAGGGGCTGACGGGATGGATCCCCGTGTTCGTGATGCTGGCGGCGATGGTTTTGATGGCCGTCTGCGGCACGCTGATGAAGCTTCTCCAATGGAAGTGGCTGTCGGATTATGCGCTGCCGATCTCGATGCTTGGCAGTATGGCGCTGGCCATTCCGATCACCAACCTCGTCCGCGCGCTTTTGCAGTAAAGGAGGCATGCACATGGATTATCGTGAGAATACGCACCGCATCGGGCGCTTTTGGGTGATGACGGTGATGGTCCTTTTATTGCTGGTTCCAGTCGCCATCGGGCTTCGCTATAGAGTGCTGCCGGATTGGAACGGGCTTTGGCGCGGGCTGTTGGGCGTCGTGCCGATTTTCTGGACGGTCGGGGCCATTGAGGTGTTCACCTTTACCCCGATGCTCGGCGCGGGCGGCACCTATCTTGCGTTCATCACGGGAAACCTGACCAACCTGAAGGTGCCGTGCGTATTGAACGCCCTGCAGGCGGCGGACGTGAAGCAGGGAACCGAGGAAGCGGAAGTGATCTCGACCGTCGCGGTCGCCGTGTCCTCCTTTGTGACGATGGCTGTCATCGCGCTGGGCGTGCTGCTGCTGACGCGGATTCAGCCCCTGATCGAATCCGAAACCCTGCAGCCCGCGTTTGACAATATCCTGCCTGCGCTCTTCGGCGGGCTGGGCGTGGTGTTCATCAAAAAAAGCTGGAAGATCGCCGTCGCGCCGCTTGTGGTGATGGTCGCGCTGTTCCTGATCATGCCTTCGCTGGCAAGTTCCGTCGGTATTCTGGTACCCGTCGGCGCGATGATCGCCATCGGCGTTTCGCGCATCCTGTACAAAAAGAACCTGCTGTAGGAGTATAGTATGTGGTATTGGCTTGGCATTCCCGCCGCGTTCCTGCTGGTGCTCGTGGTTCGGGCGCTTTTGTTCCGCCCCAGGGGCAGGCAAGCCGTGCCCGCGCTGGAAGTTACGGTGGACACGGCGCGCGCCGTTGACAATTTCTGCGAGATGATCAAGTGCCGCACCATCTCATACGACGACCGGTCCCTGCAGGATGAGCGCGAGTTTGAAAAATTCCGCGCGCTGCTTGACGCGCGGTACCCGGCGATTGCGGCGAAATGCGAAAAGCACCTCGTCGGCCCGGCGGGCGTGATCTACCACTGGAAGGGCAGGGGAGGCCAAACCCCGTGGGTGCTGATGTCGCATTACGACGTCGTGCCCGTGGAACATTCCATGTGGTCGGAAGACCCATTCGGCGCGCTGAACCGGGATGGTGAAATCTGGGGCCGCGGCACGATCGATACCAAGTCCACGCTGCTGGGCGTGATGGAAGCCGCGGAGACGCTTTTAACGCAGGGATTTGAACCGCGCAACGATATTTACCTCGCTTTCGGCGGGGATGAGGAACTCCGGGGCATGTCCGCGATCGCGATGGTGGAGTGGTTTGAGAAGCGCGGGCTCAGCCCCACGGTGCTGGACGAGGGCGGCGCGATCGTCGACGGCGCATTTCCCGGCGTATCCGGGTCCGCTGCCGTCATCGGCACTGGGGAGAAGGGGATCACCAATATCTCCTTTACGCTGGAGGGCAAGGGCGGCCACGCGTCGACCCCGCCGCCGCATACGCCCGTCGGCGTGATGGCGAAGGCCATCGCCGCAATTGAAAACACCCCCTTCAAAGCGGCGATGGTTCCGCCCGCCGCCGACCTGTTCAACACCCTTGGCCGCCATGCGGGCTTCGGCATGAAGCTGATCTTTGCCAATCTCTGGTGCTTCAAACCGCTTTTATTCGCGCTGGCCAGGCGCAAGGGCGGCGAACTCAACGCCATGATGCGCACCACCTGCGCTTTTACCAAAATGGAAGGCGGCACGGCGTGGAACATCATCCCGCCCAAAGTCACCGCCGGGGCGAACCTGCGGCTTTTAAACCATACGCCCGAGCAGGCGGTGAAGGAACTCAAGACGATCATCGGTAACGATCAAATCCAAGTGGACGTCGTGTTGGGAACAATGCCGTCGCCCTATTCGCGCTGCGACGGGGCAGGGTGGGACACGCTGAAGGAAGCGATCCTGCAAACCTGGCCGGATGTGATCGTTTCGCCCTATCTGATGATGGCCGCTTCCGATTCCCGCCATTACGCGCGCATCTCCGACAGGGTGTACAGATTCTCCCCGATGGCCATGCCGCCGGAGACTCGTAAAACGATTCATGGGCATAACGAGCGGATTTCGATTGAAACGCTGCTGAAAATTGTTGCATTTTATGCGCGCCTGATACGGAAAATTTAACGCAGGCAAGTGAAATACCAAAGTCCGCAAACACAGACAGCGCTTAACAAATAGTATACATGTGACATAAATTCGTAACACTTTCTTAAATAAGAATTGGTAACCTCAATGCGCCCCATAATCGTCAGGAAGCGGGTATCCCTTATAAAATAATAATTTATTAAATTTTCCTATTGCATTTTTTGAAAACATATTATATAATAAATTCCAGTGAGTTGTTAACAGAGTTGAGGACCACAAGGAGATTTGCTTATGGAAGAGTCTCACTCAAAAATCGATAAAATCAAGGATCGATATCGAGAACTGCTTTCCAACCTCACGGGTGTCTTTGCGTCTAACGTAGACATCGCCGAGGACGGGAGCATCCGGGAAATTCATATCCTTGGAAGTCAAAGCCGCAATCCCAAGCAGATTGCGCGAGACGTGCAGTCCGCTTTGGCCAGCGCGTTCGATATTCGAGTCGATCACCGGATCATCAGCATTGCGCAAATTCCTTCCGACCCGATTTTCAAGCAGGATCAGGAGGATGGCGTTGCGTCCAAAGATTCGGCTTCACGTTTCTACGTAAACGGTGTATGGCAATCGGTGCAAAACAGGCAGTATACCGTCAAAGTCTCGCTTCGCTTCGGCGATCACGAGTATGAAGGTTCATCCTCCTGCGGAAACACCTTCGCACAGCGGATGCGCGCGGCCTCGATGGCCACGCTGGAAGCTGTGCACAGTTTCTTCGGAACGCACAATGTGTTTATTCTGCTCTCCGTCGAGCAGATGCAAATCGCCGGCACACGGGTCGCGCTGACCGCGATCGAATGCGCCGGGCCGGATTCTTCCTCCATGCTGGTTGGAAGCGCAGTGTACAATCACGATGAAACGCACACCATCATTCGCGCTACCCTGTCGGCCATAAACAGGAAGCTGACATTTATGGTACCAGAAAGCAGTTGAAAACAGGTCTGATCACACCTGATAGCATAGCGAAGCGGATAATAGCCTGGCCTAATTGAGAAAGGCCGGAGCCCCGTAAAGGAGGCTATATTCCGTGAAAAAGATCGTCATGGCCGTTAGCGCATTGGTAGCTCTGGTTCTGTCGTGTGGCGCTTACATTACTTGGATCTGAGGAATTTCACGCTTATTTGCCCGGGGAAACCCCAGTAGGTAAGAAAATCCAGGTGTGACAGATCTGTTTTCATCCTTCTTCCCGACTTCGAATAGAGGTGATATCAATGACCAAAGGAGCGAAAGCGTATTTAGGCTTTATCACATTATGTGGTCTGGCTCTTTTGGGGTACGCCGGCTATCAGTACATCCTATCCATCAATCTGGCCGATCTGGGGCTGGAAATTCAGCAGATGGTCTGCCTGATCGTGCTGTGCGTCTGCTGCAGCTCGCTGCCGATCGTGATATCATCCAAGCAGCAGGCGCTCGACATTTCCGTTATCAGTATCCTGGCGGCCGTGGTTGTCAAGGGGCCGTACGCGGCGATGGTGGTCTACTTCATCAGCTCGCTGTTCGTGGTGAAGAAGCTGAACAATAAGCATCACCATATTCTGAACACGCCGTTTAGCAAAACCGCGTTCAAGACCTCCAACCTGATGATCGCAATCTTCGTAACGTGCGTTCTGTTGTTTGGCAACACCGGATTTGTCGGAGAACTGCTGCCGCACGTCATATTGCCGTCGGCATTGTTCACCGTTTTCACCTTCCTGCTCAACAGCA
>JBDRTL010000395.1:0-6683 GCA_043824045.1 Bacillota bacterium | reverse complement strand
CGCCAACGCCGACACCTTTTTACAGTGGACGACGATCAAAATCATCGTACTTGGCGTGATCGCGTTCGGGTTCGGCACGGCGGGCGGCGTGCTGCTGGGTAAACTGCTCAACAAGATTTCAGGCGGCAAGGTCAATCCGCTGATCGGGTCGGCGGGCGTATCCGCCGTGCCGATGGCCGCCCGCGTAAGCCAGGTGGAAGGCCGCAAGGCCAATCCCGCAAACTTCCTGCTGATGCACGCGATGGGCCCCAACGTGGCCGGCGTCATCGGCTCTGCCATCGCGGCGGGCATACTGCTAAGCATGTTCGGCGCATAAAGATAACCTGAAAGGAGAAACGAACATGGCAAAAGTCGGAATTACCGATACGATCCTGCGCGACGCGCACCAAAGCCAGGCTGCGACGCGCATGACGACCAAACAAATGGAACCCGCGTTTGAGCGTTTGGACAAGGTGGGTTATTTTTCTCTGGAATGCTGGGGCGGCGCTACGTTTGACACCTGCCTGCGCTTCTTAAACGAGGATCCCTGGGAGCGCCTGCGCGCGATGCGCAAGGGCATGCCAAGCACCAAGCTGCAGATGCTTTTGCGCGGCCAGAACATCCTGGGTTATAAGCACTATGCCGACGACGTCGTCGATTTCTTCGTGAAAAAGACGCTGGAAAACGGCATCGACATCATCCGCTGTTTCGACGCGCTCAACGATCTGCGAAACATGGAAACCGCGGTGAAGGCAACCAAAAAATACAAGGGCATCGCCGAAGTCGCCATGTGCTACACCACCTCTCCCGTACATACGGAGGATTATTTCGTCAAGCTCTCCGCGCAGATTGCCGAGATGGGCGCGGACCTGATCTGCATCAAGGACATGGCAAACCTGCTGCTCCCCTACGCAGCCTACAGCCTGATCAAGCGGCTAAAGGCGGAAACCAGCCTGCCGATTGTCCTGCATACGCACGATACCACCGGCACGGGCGCGATGACGCTTTTAAAAGCCGTGGAAGCGGGCGCCGATGTGCTTGATACGGCGCTTTCGCCGCTTGGCGGCGGCACGGCGCAGCCCTCCACGGAAGCGCTCGTTGCCACGCTGCAGGGCTCGGAATTTGATACCGGCCTGGACCTGAAAAAGCTGGTCGACCTCGCCGCGTACTTCCGCGGCGTCGCGGACGAGCTGACCAAAGCGGGCTTCCGTGATCCGGCGCGAGTGCTGGCCACCGACGTGAACACCCTGCTCTATCAGGTGCCCGGCGGCATGCTTTCCAATCTGATCAGCCAGATGAAACAAGCCAACGCCATGGACAAATACTACGCGGTGCTCGAAGAAATCCCGCGTGTGCGCAAGGACTTCGGCTATCCCCCGCTGGTCACGCCCACCAGCCAGATCGTCGGCACGCAGGCCATGATGAACGTGCTCGCCGGCGAGCCCTATAAGATGAACCCCAAGGAATCGCAGGCGTTGATGCGAGGCGAATACGGCCGTCTGCCCGCGCCCGTGAACGAGAAAGTCCGCAAGAAGGTCATCGGTGACACCGAAGTGATCACGCACCGCCCCGCCGACGATATCCCGCCGGAACTGGACAAGTACCGCAAAGAGATCCGCGAGTATTACCAGCAGGAGGAGGACGTGCTCAGCTACGCCCTGTTCCCGCAGGTTGCCATCAAATACTTCCAATACCGACAGGCTCGACAGCTTCAAGTTGATTCAACGATGCTGGACAAGGAAGCCAAGGTTATGCCCGTATAGAAACTCCAGTCGTCAAACCCCGTCTGCACTATGCTTGACGGGGTTTCTTGAACACTTATGCAGAGGTGATTTGTTTGGAGTATCGCACAGCGACGCTCAACGACCTGGACCATGTCATCAATATGCGGATTGCTTATCTCAGGGAAATTAACGTTAAATTGTCCGAAAAAGAAATGACCGCGCTCCTAAAACACCTCCCAGACTACTACCGCCGCCATATGGAAAAGGACTTCTTCGCGTATTTCGCCCTGGAGGATGGCAAGCCCGTTTCCACGGTATTCCTGCTGATTATCGAGCGTCCCGCCAATCTCACCTTCATCACAGGCAAAACCGGCATTCTCCTGAACGTCTACACCTACCCCGCATACCGCAAGCGCGGGCTTGCCACGGTGCTTTTATCCATGGCCATTGAGGGTGCCAAGGGGATGAACGTATCCAATATCGAACTGCAGGCGACGGATATGGGCATCCCGGTGTATGAAAAGCTCGGGTTCAAGCACAAACAGTCGCAGTATACCTATATGGAATACCGTTTCGACGCGCAGGGAGACAGCGCAGCCATGAAATCTTGATATTTTTGAAAAATGTAGTATGCTTGCACTGATACGCAATCCCGCCGGGCGCGCCCGGTTTGTTTCGGAGGTAATCTATGCTGTTTTATGACTGGACGATTATTCTGATCCTTCCCGGCCTTCTGCTGGGGCTTTGGGCGCAGTTCAAGGTGAAGAGCGCTTACGCGAAGTATTCCAAAATCCGCACCAGCCAGGGCGTTACAGCCGAGGAAGTCTGCCGCGACATTCTTGGCAAGGGCAGCAGAGTGCCCGTATCCATCGAGACGGTGCAGGGCAACCTGACCGATCACTTCGATCCCCGTTCGAACACGCTGCGGCTTTCCCAGGGCGTGTACGGCGCCTCCTCCATCGCCGCCGTAGGCGTCGCCGCGCACGAATGCGGGCATGCGCTCCAGCAGTCGGACGAATACAAGCCGCTGCTCTTGCGCAACACCATCGTGCCGGTGGTGAAGTTCGGCTCCATAGCGTATTTCCCGATTTTCCTGATCGGCCTGCTGGTCAGCTGGGAACCGCTTTTATACGCGGGCATCATCTGCTTTGCCGCCACCTTCGTGTTTTCGCTGATCACGCTGCCCGTGGAGTTCAACGCAAGCTCGCGCGCGCTGGCGGTGCTGAAAACCGGCAGCTATATGACCGAGCAGGAAGTGGAAGGCGTGCGCGCCGTGCTCTCCGCCGCTTCGCTGACCTATGTCGCCGCCGCGATCTCCAGCCTTCTACAGCTTTTGCGCCTGCTGCTGATTGCCAACCGCAGAAGGTAGTATGAAAAAGCGCATCCTTGCCGCAATCGTCGCCGTAGTTTTTATCGCGGCGGCCGCTTGCGTCATGCTGATCGCCCGGCCGGAAGGGAGCAAAGGAATCTTGTACCGCGTCACGGGAGACAACGCAACGGCGTACCTGCTCGGGTCCATCCATATCGGCACGTCCGCCATGCATCCCTTCGGGGACGCGCTGCAGGAAGCCATGGCCGACTCCGGCGTTTTTGTGTTTGAAAGCGATACGGTGTCCGCCGTTTCGCTTGCGCGGCTGACCGCACGGCAGACCCTGCCGGAAGGCGTCACGCTTAAAAGCATCCTCGGCGACGCGCTGTATGCCGGCATCACCGCCGCGTACGGCGCACTGAAACTAAGTACCGCGACCCTGGAAAACCGCCGGCCGTGGGCTGTAATGAATACGCTTGCCGTATATTCCTCGGCGGCGGAGATGGGCGTGCGGAACGTACGCACAGCCATCTCGCTGGGCGTGGAAACCGCGGTGACGGAATTTGCCGACACGCACCAAAAACAAGTTGCCTATCTGGAGACCATCGACGAGATTGCGGACACGATGGAGAGCTTCTCCGACGCGCTCACCCGCTACCTTTTGCAGGAAGAGATCGACGTCATCCTCAAACGAAAGTCCTCCGCAGAGCAGGAAACCATATCGCAGTGGCCCGGCTGGTGGCGCGACGGCAACGCCGAAGCCTTCCGCGGCTTCTACAGCCAATCCTTCCAGTCCGCCGACGAATCGCTTTACCGTGAGTATCAGGAGAAGCTGGTGACGATGCGCAACGCGCTCATGGCCGAGCGGCTGGACGCGATGCTCAAGACCGGCGGCACCTATTTTGTCACCGTCGGGCTTTTGCACCTCATCCGGGAAGACGACAGCATTGTATCGCTGCTGCGGGGGAAGGGCTATACCGTGGAAATCATCGGCGACTGATCCGATGCATAATTGAAGCCCGACGCGAACGCGTCGGGCTTTTATTTTGGCTAAATGAGGCGGCCCATCTACTTAAGCGCTTCCCCGGCGTGGTACGAACTCCGGACAAACGGCCCGGACGCGGCATAGGCAAACCCCATTGCCTCCGCGTCCTTCTTATACTGTTCAAAAACGTCCGGATGCACGTATTCGACCACCGGGTGGTGGCGTTTGGAAGGCGCCAGATACTGGCCGATCGTCAGGAAGTCCACGCCGACCGCGCGCAGATCCCACATCGCCCTGCGCATTTCGTCCTGCGTTTCCCCCAGGCCCGCCATCAGGCCGGATTTGGTTTTGATGTCGGGCGCTGCGGATTTCACCCGCCGCAAGAGTTCCAGCGAACGGACGTAGACGGCCATCGGGCGGATTTCCGGGTATAAACGCTCGATGGTCTCTATATTGTGGTTGATGACCGTCGGTTCGGCCCCGATCACATGCCGCAGCGCTTCCAGACTGCCCTGCAAATCGGGAATCAGCACCTCGATTGTGGTATCAGGGCATTTTGCGCGGATCGCCCGGATGACCTTGGCGAAATGCCCCGCGCCGCCGTCCGGCAGATCGTCCCGCGTAACGGATGTGACGACGACGTGCTTGAGCGAAAGCCGCGCGGTTGCCTCGGCGACGCGCTCGGGTTCCAGCGGATCGACGCACTCCGGCTGTCCCTTGGGCACCATGCAGAACGTGCAGTTGCGCGTACAAAGGTTCCCCAGGATCATAAACGTCGCGGTTTTACTGCAGAAACACTCCCCGATATTCGGGCAGCCGGCCTGCTCGCAGACCGTGTGCAGGTGAAGCCCACGCAGCGTGTCCTCCACCTGTTTGCGGTCGGGCCCGTACGAAAGCCGTTTCAGGATCCAATCAGGCTTTGCAGTGCGCATACATGCTCCTCCATGCCGAAGACCTCGCAAAAATACCGCGCGACCAGCTTTGTCAGCCGCTCCATATCCTGCTTTTCTCCCGTTACTTCCTTCAGCGACGTAACGCCCCGGTCGCTCAGCCCGCAGGGATTGATCCAGCAAAAATGGGATAAATCCGTATTGACGTTGAAGGCGAACCCATGCGTCGTAGTCCAGCGCTTGATATGAATGCCGAAGGCAGTTATTTTCCGCTCCCCGATCCAGATGCCCGTATACTTCTCGGATTCGCGGTGCGCCCGCAGGCCGAACTCCCGCTCCAGCAGGCGGATAAACACCTCCTGCATGTTGTGCATAAACGCGTGCACATCCCTGCCGTGCCGGGTCAGGTTGAAGATCGGATACCCCACGATCTGCCCCGGACCGTGGTACGTCACGTCTCCCCCGCGGTCCACCTGATACACGCCGACGCCTTTTTGCCTGAGCTGTTCTTCGTTCAGATACACGTTGGCGCGGTTTGCCTTCAGCCCCAGCGTGAGCACCGGCGGGTGCTCTAAAAGCAGCAGGGTGTCTCCGGCGGCCTCGTTCATGACGGCGTCGTGTACCTTGTGCTGCACTTGAAGGGCTTCCTGATACTCCATCAACCCCAGATATATGATGTTCAATACTCCCAACGTATTGCTTCCGGTTCCCACGCTTCACCCATCCTTATCCGGTAATGATCCTGCACTGATGATTATAACGTACAAACCCCGTTCCATCAAATGCTTAAGTTTGTCATGGGCAAAATAAAGGCCCGATGCGTTCGCATCGGGCCTTTATTCCTATTCGATCAGCCTGATCAAAAGGCTAGAGCTGCTAGGCGGCAAGGGTGGCAATGGGCTGAGCTTACCGTTTTGTAAGTGATGCCCATTGACATCCCGAAGCCAACACCGCAGATCGGGCCTTTGGCAGGGTGATTAGAATTTAAGCGTGTTGACCTTTACAGCGGGCCCCATCGTCGAGCTTACATACAGCGACCGGAGATACGTGCCCTTGGCGGCCGGGGGCTTGGCCTTGATGATCGCTTCCATGAGCACCTGCAGGTTCTCGTTGAGCTTTTCCTTGCCAAACGACGCCTTGCCGATCGGGCAGTGGATGATGGCGGTCTTGTCCACGCGGTACTCCACCTTGCCGGCTTTGATGTCCGTCACGGCCTTGGTGATGTCCATGGTCACGGTGCCGGACTTCGGGTTGGGCATCAGGCCCTTGGGGCCCAGGATGCGGCCGATGCGGCCGATGACGCCCATCATGTCGGGGGTGGCGACGATGACGTCGAAATCAAACCAGTTTTCGTTCTGGATTTTCTGCACCAATTCCTCGGCGCCGATAAAGTCCGCGCCCGCCTCTTCGGCTTCCTTCATTTTGTCGCCCTTGGTGATGACCACCACGCGTACGACTTTGCCCGTGCCGTGCGGCAGCACGATCGCGCCGCGGACCTGCTGGTCGGCGTGGCGCGGGTCCACGTTCAGGCGGCAGGAGAGCTCGATGGTTTCGCTAAACTTGGCTTTGCTGGTCTGCACGACGAGATCGCAGGCTTCCTCGGGATCGTAGGCCTTTTGCGGATCGAGGAGTTTTACGCTGTCCGCATACTTTTTTCCGTGTTTCATGGTTCAAATCCTCCCTGTGGTTTTAACGGCACATTGTCCTCCCACATATCGCTGTTTATTCCTCAACCGTAATGCCCATGGAGCGCGCGGTTCCGCGCACCATGCTCTCGATGCTCTCGATGGCCAGGG
>JBDRTL010000394.1:0-5232 GCA_043824045.1 Bacillota bacterium | reverse complement strand
CTTCTTCTCTGCCGGCGTCATCTCGGAAAACTTTTTTCTCGGCTGTTTCGGTTTGGCCATCAAGGACGTCCCCCTTCGTTTCGCATTCGCTTTAATGTTTCCGCTTCCGGCACAGGCCCTTGCTGTACAACCTTTTTCCGGCGTTTTGTAAAAACAGACCGGTCAAGCATCACGATTCTGCCGCAGCCGAGGCACTTGATCTTGATATCGGCGCCGATGCGGATTACCCGCCACTGATCGCTGCCGCAAGGGTGCTGTTTGCGCATCTGCACAATATCATCCAAACGGATCTCGTCCATGCTATGCCTCCTGGTTCGCCGCTCAGCTACGCATCATTATACATCCGGCTTTATGAAGAAACAAGCCGTCGGCGGATAATTCCAACCGGCGGCCTGTAACAAAGCGGATCACATCATTCCCCGGACAGGTATTCGTGGCATGCGGCGGCGGCCAGCTGGCCTTCGTTGATGGCGCGCACCACGAGGCTCTGCCCCGAGTGCATATCGCCTGCGACAAAAACGCCCTGCTTGCTGGTCATAAAGTTTTCCGCCGCGATGTTTGAGCGGGGGTCGCGTTTGAGTTCCATCGTCTGCGCCAGCGCGTCCTCCGGCCCGAGGAAGCCCATCGCGAGCACGACCAACTCGGCCTTCCATTCCTTTTGCGTGGCTTCGATAGCTTTGGGGGCCATGCGTCCGCTTACGTCCTTCACCCACTCGATCTGATCGGTGACGACTTTTACGATCGAGCCGTCCGCACCGCGTACGATCTCGCGGGTGCTGAGCAGGTAGTTGCGGGGGTCTCTCCCGTATTTGGCGATCGCCTCTTCCTGCGCGTAATCGATCTTTAAAACGCGCGGATATTCCGGCCACGGGTTGTTGTCCGTGCGCTCTACGCTGGGTTCGGGCAGGATCTCAAACTGCGCGACTGTGTTGCAGCCCTGCCTGAGCGCGGTGCCGACGCAGTCGGTGCCCGTGTCGCCGCCGCCGATGATGATGACGTCCTTGCCTTTTGCGTTCATCTCCTCCGGCAATGGCACAGATGGGTCGAGCAGTTTCCTGGTGGCGATTGTCAGGTAATCCACCGCGAACACGACGCCCTTGCCCTCGCGCCCCGGCGCCTGCAAATCGCGCGGCTTGGCGCTGCCGCAGCACAGCACGACCGCGTCGAATTCCTTTTGCAGTTTTTCAACAGGTATATTCACGCCGATGTGCGCGTTCGTGACAAATTTGATGCCTTCCAGTTTCATCATATTGATCCGGCGGTCGATGATTCGCTTATCCAGCTTCATATTCGGTATTCCGTACATTAAAAGTCCGCCGACTCGGTCTTCCCGCTCAAACACGGTAACGGAATGGCCGTATTGATTAAGAGTGTTCGCTGCCGCGAGGCCCGCGGGGCCGGACCCGACCATGGCGGCCTTTTTCCCAGTGCGCTTTGCGGGGAGGGAGGGCTCAATGTACCCGCTATCAAAGGCTCGCTCGATCAGCGTCAGCTCATTCTGGCGGATGGTGACGGGCGGCTGGTGGATGCCGCAGGTGCACGCGCCTTCGCAGGGCGCCGGGCATACGCGGCCCGTGAACTCCGGAAAGCTGTCCGTACGCAGCAGCCGGTCGGCGGCGGCGTTCCATTGATTGCGGTATAAAAGGTCGTTCCACTCGGGAATCAGGTTGTTCAGCGGGCAGCCGGATATGGCGCCCTTGAGCATGATGCCGCTGTGGCAGAACGGGATGCCGCAGTACATGCAGCGCGCGGCCTGTTCGCGCTGCACTTCGATGGGGAGCGTTTTGTGGATTTCTTCCCAGTCGTTCAGGCGCTCCAGCGGGTCGCGGTCGGTGGGCAGGCAGCGGTCGTATTCCAGGAATCCCAAAAGCTTACCCATGGCTGCGCACCTCCTGCTGCTGCATTAAATGCCGTTTGTACTCAAACGGGATGACTTTCACAAACCGCGACGCAACCGTTCCCCACTGCTCGATCATCTGCTTGGCGAGCGGGCTTTCGGTATAGTCGACGTGTTTTTGAATCATCCTCTTGACGAGAATTTCTTCTTCCGGGTCGTCCAGGCTCTCCAGAGAGACCATTTCCCGATTGCACAGGCCGCGGAAGGAGCCGTCCGCGTCAAACACGTAGGCGATGCCGCCGGACATGCCGGCCGCGAAATTGCGCCCTGTTTTCCCGAGCACCGCCACACGGCCGCCCGTCATGTACTCGCAGCCGTGGTCGCCCACGCCTTCCACGACGGCGACCGCGCCCGAGTTGCGCACGCAGAAGCGCTCGCCCGCGATGCCGTTTACGTACGCTTCGCCGCTCGTCGCCCCGTACAGCGCTACGTTGCCGATGATGACGTTCTCCTGTGGAACGAAGGCGGCGTTCTTCGGCGGGCGTATGCACAGAATGCCGCCGGATAGGCCCTTGCCAACGTAATCGTTGCAGTCGCCGCTCAGGGAGAAGGTGATGCCCTTTGACATGAATGCGCCGAAGCTCTGCCCCGCGCTGCCTTCAAAGTTGATTTGAATGGAGTGATCCTCCATACCCCCGGAGCCGAACCGCCGGGTCAGCTCGCTGCCCAAAATTGTGCCCGCAGCGCGGTTGGTATTGCGGATGGCAAGCGACGCCACCACGGGATGCCTGCCCTCAAACGCCGGTTGCGCCAAAGTTTCCAACACTCTTTCGTCCAGCGTCGCGCCCAGCGGATTGTGCTGTTTCTCGCTGGCGAAGCGAGGCTGCGAAAGGAAATCATCCGGCGCGTACAGGATTGGCGAGAGATCGATCTGTTCGTGCTTCCAGTTTTTCAGGTCGGGCGATTTCCGCAGCCTGTCCACGCGCCCGATCATCTCGTTGACGGTTCTGAAACCCATAGCGGCCATGATTTCGCGCAGCTCCTGCGCGACGAAACGCATGAAAGAGACCACGTATTCGGGCTTGCCCCTGAAGCGCTTGCGAAGCTCGGGGTTTTGCGTCGCGACGCCCGCGGGGCAGCTGTCCAGATTGCAGACGCGCATCATGACACAGCCCATCGTGACCAGCGGTACGGTGGCGAAGCCGTATTCTTCCGCACCAAGCAAAGCCGCCACGGCGACGTCGTGCGCCGTCATCAGCTTTCCGTCGGTTTCCAGCACCACGCGGCTGCGTAGATTGTTCATCATCAGCGTCTGGTGCGTTTCCGCCAACCCGAGCTCCCACGGCAGCCCCGCATGCTTGATGCTGGAACGCGGCGACGCGCCGGTGCCGCCCTCGTAACCGCTGATCAAAATCAAATCGGATAATCCTTTGGCGACTCCCGCGGCGATCGTGCCGACGCCCGCTTCCGAAACCAGCTTCACGCAAACGCGCGCCTGCCGGTTGGCGTTTTTCAAGTCGTAGATCAACTCGGCCAGATCTTCGATGGAATAGATGTCGTGGTGCGGCGGCGGGGAAATTAATCCGACACCGGCGGTGGAGTGGCGTGTTTTGGCGATCCACGGGTACACCTTCGGGCCGGGCAGCTGGCCGCCCTCGCCGGGCTTTGCGCCCTGCGCCATTTTGATTTGCAGTTCCCTGGCGTGCACCAGATAATTGCTGGTCACGCCGAAGCGGCCCGAGGCAACCTGCTTGATCGCGCTGCACTTGTTGTCGCCGTTGGGCATGAGTTCAAAGCGCGCTTCGTCCTCGCCGCCCTCGCCGCTGTTGCTCTTGCCGCCGATGCGGTTCATGGCGATGGCAAGGCACTCGTGCGCTTCCTGGCTGATGGAGCCGTAGCTCATCGCGCCCGATTTGAAGCGCTTGCAGATGTCTTCCACGCTCTCGACTTCATCGATCGGGACCGGGTTCCCGCCGGGCAGGATTTCCAGGAGGCTGCGAAGGCTTGCTTTCCGGTCGCCTTTGTTCAGTTTTTCGGAGTATTGCTTGTAAACTTCATAATCATCACGCCAGCAGGCCTGCTGCAAAAGATAGATGGTCTCGGGATTATACAGGTGGTATTCCCCGCTCTTGCGCCACTGCATCACGCTGCCCGCTTCAAGCGTTTCTTCGTTCTTCGGGTCGAAAAACGCCGCCTTGTGCCGCTGGGCGTTCTCTCTGGCAATGCCCTCCAGCCCGATGCCGCCGATCGGTGACACGGTTTGGGGAAAGTACTCGCCGATCAGTTGTTTCCCAAGCCCTACGGCCTCGAAAATCTGCGCGCCACGGTAGCTCTGCACGGTGGAAATACCCATCTTGGACATGATTTTAACGATGCCCTTGACGTTGGCTTTGATATAATTCTTCTTTGCTTTCTCCGCGCTTTCGGTCTTGAAAAGACCCGTGCGGATGCAGTCGCTGATGGTTTCCAGCGCGAGATACGGGTTGACCGCCGTGCAGCCGTACCCGATCAAAAGCGCGAAGTGATGCACTTCCGTTGGCTCGCCGGACTCAAGCAGAATGCTCAGCCGCGTGCGGATGCCCTTGCGGATGGTATACGCCTGCGCGCCTGATACGGCAAGCAGCGCGGGAATAGCGGCCATTCTCTCGTTCACGCCGCGATCCGACAGGATGAAGATCGCGGAGCCGTTTTCGAAGTTCTCGTCAATCTCCCGGTAAATGCGCTTCATCGCTTTTTCAATGCCGCCGCCGTCTTCCTCCACGTCGTAGAGAATGGAAAGCGTGCAGGGCTTGAACCCTTCCGTTTCGACCGCGCGGATGCGGGCCAATTCCTCGTCGGTTAAGATCGGCTGCATCAGCTTAATCTGGCGGCTCGATTTGGGCGATGGCGAAATCAGATTGCCTTCGCCGCCGATATACACGCGCGTCGAGGTAACGATCTCTTCGCGGATGGCGTCGATCGGCGGATTGGTGACCTGCGCGAACAACTGGTGGAAATAGTCATACAAAAGCTGCGGCTTGTCCGAAAGCACGGCAAGGGGCATGTCGGCGCCCATCGAGGCGGTCGGCTCCACGCCTGTCTCCGCCATCGGCAGGATAACGTCGTTGATCTGCTCGTAGGTGTAGCCGAAGTTCTTCTGCAGCTTCCAAATCGGCTGCGAAAGCGCAGGCATCGGCTGCTTGGGCGCGGGAAGTGTATCCATATTCACTTGAAGCTGGGAAATCCAGCGCGCGTACGGGTGCATGGACGCCATCGTGGTCTTGATCTCGCTGTCGCTGATCACGCGGCCTTCCTCGGCGTCCACCAAAAGCATCCGGCCGGGGCGCAGACGGTCTTTGTACAGGATTTTCTCCGGCGGGATATCCAGCACGCCGGTTTCGCTGGCGAGTATAAGC
>JBDRTL010000393.1:0-3337 GCA_043824045.1 Bacillota bacterium | reverse complement strand
AGGTGGTGCAGGTTTATGTAAAGGACCACAATTCGCCCTTTGCGGTGAAAAACCACAGCCTGTGCGCGTTTATGCGCGTGAAGCTTGCCGCGGGGCAGAAGGCATACGTCACGCTGCCCATCCCGGCGAAAGCTTTTCAGGCCGTCGGGGAGGACGGCAAACCCACGGGCATCGGCAAGCGGTTCACGCTGTTTGTCGGCGGCAGCCAGCCCGACAGGCGCAGCGTTTCGCTGACGGGGCAAAAACCACTTGAAGTGAAGATTGATATTTGACATTCCGGGAACCCTGTGATACGATGCACGCGTAGAACCCAGTGATGGCTTCTTCGGGGCAGGGTGAAACTCCCTACCGGCGGTCACAGCCCGCGAACCCCTCAGGCGCAGCCTGTCGGGCCGATTCGGTGGAACTCCGAAGCCGACGGTGAACGGCGTACGCCGTATAGTCCGGATGAGAGAAGAGCAACCTCTGTTTAACCAGCAGTTGCCCCTGATGAATGAAACCATCGGGGGCAACTTTATTGAGAGGTGATCGAGGCAATCAACATTCACGTCTGCTACGGGATTGCGGGCAGCTTTCCATTCAGCGAACCTCGCGGCAGCGCTGCTGCAGCTTCGGTTCGCTTCTGGCGAAACTGCCGCACACTGCCGCCGCAGCCGCAAACGCGATTGCCTCAATCACCTCTTAAAAAAACGGAGGGGTAATCATGCAAGCCACGAAGAAATTTTTCTCCACCCAACGGCTGACCATCATCGCGATTCTGGGCGCCATCTCCATCGTGCTGTTCCTGCCACCGCTGCAAATCCCGATTGTTCTGTTTTACAAGCTGGACCTTTCCAACATCCCCGTGCTGCTTGGCACGTTCGCGATGGGCCCGCTGACCGGATTGATCATCCTGCTGTTAAAAAGCGCGGTCGGCATCCTGTTCAGCACGTCGCTGGGCGTGGGCGAACTGGCGGACTTTCTGATGGGCGCGGCGATGATCCTGCCCGCCGGGCTGATCTACAAAGTCCATAAATCCCGTAAAAACGCGATCCTCGGCATGGCGGCAGGCGCTGTGACGGCGACGGCTGCCGGTGTGCTGCTGAACGTTTACCTGTTGATTCCGTTCTACGCGGCGGCGTTCAATCTGCCCGTGGATACCATCATCGCGATGGGGCAGGGCGTGGTTTCGAGCATCGACAGCATTTGGAAATTCGTGTTCGTCATCACGGCGCCGTTCAACGTGCTCAAATGGTCGGCCATCAGTCTGGTCGGCGGGCTGATCTATAAACCGCTTTCGCCTCTGCTGCACGGCAAAAAGGCTTTGCGGAACGCATAACCCGAAAGGGGCGGTGGCATGCCGGTGCTTCATACGCATAGCGCGTCCGAAACCAAAGCCCTGGGCGAAGCGCTGGCCAAGCAGCTATCGGCCGGAGATGTGCTTTTACTGCAGGGAAACTTGGGCGCGGGCAAAAGCGAGCTGACGCGCGGCATCGCGCGCGGGCTCGGGATCAAAGGCCATGTGCCAAGCCCGAGCTTTACCATTCTGCAGGCGTATGAGGACGGCAGGCTGCCGCTGTATCATTTCGACTGGTACCGCATCGGGAGCGCCGAAGAACTGTACGAACTTTCACTGGAGGAGTACCTCTGCGGCGACGGCATATCCGTGATCGAGTGGCCGGACATGGCGCGGGAAGCGATACCAAAAACACATCTGAAAATCAACATCAGCATCACGGGGGAAACGGACAGGCAGCTGTCCGTCGAACCCAGCGGCGGCTTTCACGCGCTGGATTTCAAACAACTGGAGGCGTGGCGATGATCATACTGGCTGTGGATACGTCCGGCCCCGCGTGCGGCGTGGCGGTCACCAGAGACGGCCAGCCGGTCTATGAAGCCGCCGCCGTCAACAAGCATACCCATTCCGCAAGCCTGCTTCCGATGATCAGCGAAGCGCTTTCGCGCTGCGGGCTTTCGGTGGAGGATGTGGATTTGTTTGCCACCGTGATCGGCCCCGGCTCGTTTACGGGGGTCCGGATCGGCGTGAGCACTGTAAAGGGCATGGCGCACGGCGCGGGCAAGCCCTGCGCGGGCGTGAACGCCCTGCAGGCATTGGCGGCGGGCATTTCGCAAACCGGCGCGCTGATCTGCCCCATCCAGGACGCGCGCGCGGGGCAGGTATACGGCGCGGCGTTTCAAAGCGGCATGCCGCCCGCGCGCGTGGTGGACGACATGGCCGCGCAATTGGAAACCTATCTGGACAAAGTTTTACAGGCCGCGAAGGACGGGCAGAAACTGCTGTTTATCGGCGACGGCGTGCAGACGTACCGGCAAGCGATCGAACAAGCGCTGGGCAGCCGCGCGGCGTTTCCGCCGGCGCACCTAAACGGTCTTCGCCCGTCGGCCGCAGCGCTGCTGGCGCAGTTTGAAACGCCCGTGGACTACCTAACGCTGCTGCCCCTCTACCTGCGCGCGCCGCAGGCTGAGCGCGCCCGCAGGGGGAAGCCATGATCATCCGCCGCATGACGAAGGCCGATATCCAGGCCGTGTTTGCCATCGAAATGCAAACCTTTTCCGTGCCGTGGCCGGAGGCCAGCTTTCATCACGAGATGGACGAAAACCCCGCGGCGCGATACCTGGTCGCCGCGGAGGACGACGGCACGGTGATCGGCTACGCGGGGGCGTGGCTCATCTTCGAGGAAGGGCATATCACCAACGTCGCCGTCCGGGAGGACTGCCGCGGGCGGGGCGTCGGGCGCAGGCTGACGGAAGCGCTCATCCAGTACGCCGCCAATCTGGGCGTGAAGTATATGACGCTCGAGGTGCGCAAATCAAACCTGACCGCGCAGGGTATGTACCGGAAACTCGGCTTTGAGAAATTAAGCGTCCGCAAGCGCTATTACCCCGACAATAGCGAGGACGCGTATCTGATGGTGCTCCAGCATATGCCGGAGATTGAGGACGATTTCAGCGAGTGAAAATAAAGAACTCGCATTCCAGCCGCCCGTTGTACAGGCGGCGTTTTTGATCCGCGCGGCGGCCGAAATACCGCTCAAACGCCGGATCGGAGGAGAGCGCGCCCATCTTCCAGCCCGGGTGCCGCTTCAACAGTTCGCCGAGTTCGCGGTACAGCGCGCGGCAGTTCTCCCGGTCGGACATCCGCTCGCCGTAGGGCGGATTGCACAGAAACACGCCGTTTTGCTGCGGCAGGGTCAGCGTGCGCAAATCCTGCGCTTCCACGGGGATGCGGTAGGCAAAACCGGCCTGCTCCGTGTGCTTCTGGCACAGGCGGACGGCCACGGGGTCGATGTCGCTGCCGCCGATGTCAAAGGCGGTGTCGGGGGCAAAGGCTTCTTCG
>JBDRTL010000392.1:0-2416 GCA_043824045.1 Bacillota bacterium | reverse complement strand
CACCCCGAGGGCACGCGGCTGGTGGACGTGCAGAAGTGCATCCGCACGGGGGACATCGACGACGTGGGCGACGCGAGCCACCTGACATTCTTTGAAATGCTTGGCAACTGGTCGCTTGGCGATTATTTCAAGAAGGAAATGATCCCCTGGAGCTGGGAGTTTTTGACGAGCGAACAATACCTTGGGATTCCCAGGGACAAGCTGGCGTTTTCGGTATTCACGGGCGATGAAAACGCCCCCCGCGACGAGGAAAGCGCGGCCCTGTGGCGCGGCTGCGGCGTACCGGACGACCGCATCTTTTTCCTGCCCGCGGAAAACAACTGGTGGGCGCCCGGCGCTACGGGCCCGTGCGGGCCGGACTCGGAGATGTTCATCATCACCGGGCAGGAACCCTGCGGGCCGGACTGCTCCCCCGCCTGTTCCTGCGGCCGTTATCTGGAGATCTGGAACGACGTGTTCATGCAGTACAACAGAACGGCGGACGGTACTTTGTTGCCGCTTGCTCCTCCCAACGTCGATACCGGCATGGGGCTGGAGCGCACCCTCTGCGTGCTGACGGGCAAGACCAACGTGTACGAAACCGACCTGTTTGAAAATATCCTTTCGAAAATCGCCGAAATGAGCGGCAAAACCTATGTGGAAAACAAAAAAGCGTTCCGAATCGTAGCCGACCACATGCGCACTGCCACATTCATCCTGGGCGACGACCGTGGCATGCCCCCCTCCAACGCCGGGCAGGGCTACGTGCTGCGCCGTTTGATCCGCCGCGCCGTGCGCTACGGCATGGAACTCCGTCTGCCCGAAGGCTTCACGGGCGAGATCGCGCGCGTGATTATCAAACAGTATAATACCGTGTATCCGGAGCTTTCGCACAACGGCGCGTTTATCCTGGATCAGCTTTCGATGGAGGAAACCCGCTTTGCCAAGACCCTCGACCAGGGCACGCGGGAGTTTGAAAAGATCGTCGGCCGCCTGCGCGGCGGGCAGATCGGCGGCACCAGCGCGTTCCACCTGTACGATACCTACGGCTTCCCCGTCGAGATGACCGTGGAGCTAGCCAAAGAACGCGGCCTGACTGTGGACATGAAGGGTTACGGGGAGAGCTTCAAGGAGCATCAGGAAAAAAGCCACGCGGGCGCCGATCAGTTGTTCAAGGGCGGGCTTTCAGACCATTCCGAGCAAACCACGAAGCTCCACACCGCAACGCATCTGCTGCACAAGGCACTGCGCCGGGTGCTGGGCGACGAGGTGGCCCAGAAGGGCTCCAACATCACCGCCGAACGCCTGCGGTTTGATTTTTCGTTCGGCCGCAGGGTGACGCTGGAGGAACTCGCCGAGGTGGAAACAATCGTAAACGGCGTGATCGCCGCCGCGATGCCCGTGACCATGGAAGAGATGACGGTGGACGAAGCAAAGGAAAAAGGCGCCATCGGCCTGTTTGAAAGCCGCTACGGCGAAAAGGTGAAGGTCTACACCATCGGCGGTTTTTCCAAGGAAATCTGCGGCGGGCCGCACGTGCACAACACCGCCGAGCTGGGCTCGTTCAAGATTCAAAAGGAAGAGAGTTCCTCCGCAGGCGTGCGGCGTATCAAAGCTGTAGTGAGCTAAGGAGCGGATATCCGTTGGCTAAGCAAAAGCAGACCATGGCGTGGGCGTCGTCACGGCGCGTGATGCTGGTGATGATGTCGCTTCCGGCGCTGTACAACTACCTGTATTCCATGACCGTATCCGGCGCGTATACGCTGTCGCCCGTCTTTGGCGGCGCGCTGTTCATGAGCGGCGCCGCGGCCTCCGCCTACGCGCAGACCTACCTGGGCGAGCGGCGCAAAAGCCTGACCAGGCGCATCCGCATCCTCGGCACGCTGCTGTTGTTGTGCATGTTCCTGCTCACGCTGATGCTGTGGGTCGTGTACCCGTTTTTCTCGCGCATTTCGCACTTCTGGGAGCTGTCCGCCGTCACGCTTGTGCTTACCATGCGCGGGGTGATCGCGCGCGGGCTGGTGGGAAGCGTCATGCGCGGGCGCATGGGCAAAAACGCATTCGCCGTGGTCTTTTCCCTGCTGCAGCTGATGCTGACGGGGGCGATTGCGGCGTTGTTTTTCCTGACTCTTTCGCGCTCCACCGCGTGGTACATGCTGGGCGGCTACGCGCTGAGCGTGGTGCTGGAAGGCCACACCCTCTGGCGCGACCGCAAGTCCGTCGCCATGGAAAACCGGCCCGAACCGCTTTCCAAGGAGACCGCGGAGCACATCGCGGCAGAGCTTCGGCAAACGAACGCCTACGGCGCGTACCAGCGCATGCACACGCTGATTTTAATCGCGCTGCAGACGACGCTGATCATGGTGTACACGTTCATCGGCATCACGACGCGGGAGATGATCTCCTGCCTTGCGATCTCGGTGGCGTGCACGATCGC
>JBDRTL010000391.1:0-4981 GCA_043824045.1 Bacillota bacterium | reverse complement strand
TTGAAACCTATGGGATGCTCGAAGGGTCGCAATCCTTCGAACTGCAATCCGAAACCAGCGACATACTTTGGCGGCCTCGCTCTTCGTTTGCTTGACCGAGGCTACGCCATTCGTTTCCTTTGGAAACTCGGTGGCTAGTCGAGCGTTGCTCTCCCTTACGGTGGTTTCGGAACTTTACGAAGTAAAGGTTCATTACGCCGAAACCTGGCCGCGGGCAAAGCAAGCAAGGTTGAGGCGCAGAATCGATAAAGCGGCGAAGCCGCTTTATCGAAGAGGAACGATTTCCAGCCAGTACCCGTCCGGGTCGCTGATGAAGTACAGGCCCATGGTCTCGTTTTCGTAGCAGATCGCGCCCATGTCCTTATGCATTCGGTGGGCTTCGTCATACTCCTTCACGCGGAAGGCGATGTGCGTTTCGTTGTCGCCCAGGTCGTAAGGCTTATTCCTGTCGCGCAGCCAGGTCAGCTCCAGCAGGTGGCCGTCCGTGCCGTCGGACAGGAAAACAATCCGGAAGCTGCCGTCCTTTGCCCCGCTGCGGCGCACCTCAATAAGCCCCAGCGCTTCCTTGTAGAACTTAAGGCTTTTCTCCAAATCGAAAACGTTCAGGTTGGTGTGCGCAATCTTGAAGTGCATCGGGGATTCCTTCTTTCCCGCTTTGGTTTTTCCATTATAATACGATCCCGCCGTATGAACAAGCCCCCGGCCATTGACACATCCGCCTTCGCCCCGTATACTCAAATCACAACCGAAGAAAGCACGCGAATGCGCCAAACACGGCGCCGGGGATGCTGAATCCCCGCGGGAATCCGGATGCGAATTCCGAGCTATCCCAGTAACCGTGTGGCGGACGAAAGGGCACGATGTCACTGCCGGAAACGGCGGGAAGGCGCCCCAGTAGGATGAAGCCAAGCCGGGAGACCTGTTCGTGCGGCGACCTCTGGGATTGGGCATGAAAGCGCTCATTGATTTGACGTGCAGCTTGGCCGTTCCAGAAGGGACGGCTTTTTGTGTGTTAACACACACGAAGCCCGTTCAAAAAGCCCAAGATGCTAGGAAGCAAGGGTGACAGGAGGCTGAGCTTACTCGTAGCGTAAGTGATGCCGACTGGCATCCCGTAGCTGACAACGCAGATTGAGTTTTTTCAACGGGTGCGCTTATTCGGCTAACGAAAGGAGTGGTTCTGATGAAAAGAACCCTTGGATGGCTGCTCGCGCTGATTCTCACGCTCACAGCCGGCTGCGGACTGGCGGAAACTTGCGCGATCACCGGTACGGACATGACGGGCAGGGAGATTGCGCTGGCGGGCCCGGCCACGCGGATCGTGGCGCTGACGGCGGCGGACTGCGAAATCCTCTACGCGCTGGGCGTGGGCGAAACGCTGGTGGGGCGAGGCGCGTACTGCGACTATCCCGCCGAAGTGCTGAACGTCCCCTCGGTGGAATCCGGCTACGAGACCAATCTGGAACAGATCATCGCGCTGGAGCCGCAGCTCGTGCTGATGGGCACGATGGCGCAGTCAAAGGAACAGGTGGAGATGCTAGAATCCGCGGGCATCGCCGTTGCCGTGAGCAGCGCAGGCGATATTGAGGGCGTGTACCAGTCCATCGCGCTGATCGGCACGCTGACGGGCAAAACCGCGCAGGCCGACGCCCTGATCGCGGACATGCGGGCGACGTTTGACGCGCTGCGCGAAACCGGCATATCCGGCAGCGTATATTTTGAGGTCTCCCCGCTGCAATACGGGCTGTGGACCGCCGGAAGCGGCACCTTCATGCAGGAAATCGCGGACATACTGGGGCTTGCCAACATCTTTGCGGATCTGGACGGATGGGCGCAGGTCTCCGAGGAACAGGTGCTTTTACGCAATCCCGACTACATCGTCACCACAGCGACCGACTACGGCGTGGAGCCGTCTCCCGGGGAGGAAATCCTCTCACGTACCGGATGGGAAAGCGTGACAGCCATCCAAAACAACGCCGTGTTCTCCGGATTCGGGGATTCGATCACACGGCCCGGCCCCAGGCTTTCACAGGGCGCGCAAAGCCTTGCGGATGCGCTTTTGGCGCACTGAACGTATGAGAAAAGAAGGATTTCACCCCCTTGCCTATCTAGGGTTTGCGGCGGCAACGCTGCTCACGCTCACGCTTTGCGTGTGCGCGGGCAGCGTCGCCCTCCCCCCGCTGGAAACGCTGCGGGTGATCGGCAGGGGCATATTCGGCGTTTCGCAGGAAGGGGCGAGCGTGTCCATCATTTTGATGGTGCGGCTGCCGCGCGTGCTGTGCGTGGCGCTTTCGGGCGCGGCGCTTGCGCTGTGCGGCGGCGTGATGCAGGGGTTACTGCGAAACCCGCTGGCGGACGGCTCCACCCTCGGGGTATCGGCGGGCGCAGGGCTCGGCGCGATCCTCGCGATCGCCATGGGCATCACCTTCCCCTTCCTCGCGTTTGCGGGCACCATGGTGATGGCCATCCTCGGGGCGATGCTCTCGCTCGCCGCCATCCTCGCGCTGTCGTACAAGCTCGACAAAAGCTTTTCCACGCACACCATCATCCTGATCGGCATCATCTACTCCATGTTCGTCTCGGGCATTTTAAGCCTGATCATCGCCTTCGCGGGTGAAAAGCTGCGCACCATCACCTACTGGACGATGGGCAGCCTGCAGGGTTCCACTTACTTAAACGCGCTCGCGCTTTTCATCGCGCTGCTGATCTTCGGCGCCGTGATGCTTACGCACGCGCGGGAGCTGAACGCCTTCGCTTTGGGCGAGGCCAACGCGCGGTCCATCGGCGTAAACGTGCGGCGGGTGCGGCTTCTCATGCTGATCTCCGCGTCCGCGCTGATCGGCGTGAGCGTATCCATCGGCGGCACGATCGCCTTCGTCGGCCTGGTCACGCCGCACATCCTGCGGCTTATCACCGGCCCCAACCACAAAAAGCTGCTGCCCGCCACGGTGTTTGGCGGCGCGATCTTTTTGATGCTGTCCGATCTGCTGGCGCGCGTGCTGTTAAGCCCCGTGGAACTGCCCATCGGCGTGGTCACCTCGCTGATCGGCGCGGCGGTGTTTACGGTGATCCTGCTGCGCGGCCGGAAGGGGGATGTGCATGCTTAACGTAAATAACCTGTCCGTCCGCTACGGCGACGCGCAGGTGCTCATGGATATATCCTTCACCGTACGGAGCGGGGAATGGCTGATGATCACGGGCCCCAACGGCGCGGGCAAGTCCACCCTGCTCGAAGCGCTGACGCAGGGCGTGCCGTATACGGGCGAACTCCTCCTCCAGGGGCGGAATATCCGGGCCTTCAAACCGCGCGAGCGCGCACGGCAGATGGGTTTGTTGCATCAGCGTTACGCCGCGGGCTATGCCTTTACGGTGGAAGAGGTCGTGCGGCTGGGGCGCTACGCCTGGCACGACGCGCTGGGCGGGCTTGGCGCCGCCGACGAAGCCGCCGTGGAGCGGGCGCTTAAACAAACCGGCACCGAAGCGATCCGCAGCCACCCCATCTCCCAAATCTCCGGCGGGGAGCTGCAGCGCGCGTTTCTGGCGCAGCTGTTTGCGCAAAACCCCAAGCTTTTGATGCTGGACGAACCCGCCAGCCATCTCGACCTCGCCTATCAGAAACAAATTCTGGAGCTCATCCGCGATTGGCTGGCCGAAGAAGGCCGCGCCGTGATCTCGGTGGTGCACGATCTGTCCGTCGCCCGCCGGTACGGCACACGGGTGCTGCTGCTGGATAAGGGGCGCGCCTTAGCGGATGCCGCGCCCGGCGCCGCGCTCTCGCCCGCGCTGCTAAAACGGGTGTACGGCATGGACGTAGCGGCCTGGATGCAAGGATTATACGGGATTTGGGCCGATTGACAGCTTTGCATTTTACCACCGGTTATGCTATCATATTTTACGAAGCCACAAGAAATACCGCAGCCGCATCCCTTTGCATACCCGCGGTTTTACGCCGTCAGCCGCGTTCGCGCAGCGGGATGAAAACACGCGCGAAGGCGCCTGATTCATCCCGGGTTTGAGCGGCAGCCCCACCCTCCCGCGGTAGCGTCGGATCACGAAAGGAAACTCGGCATTTTGAAGGAGGAACGCTGTGGAAACGGTTGTGCAGATCCTTCAAATTTACTTTATATTCGTGATCGTCGTGATGGTGATTTATGCCATCCGTCACGTCATTTTCACCGTCAACCGCCTGTACGGCGACCAGAAAATCTCTTACCGCGACGTGTGCGACAGCGAATGGCCGACGGTTTCCGTGCTGATTCCAATGCACAACGAGGAGCTTGTTTTAAAATACGTCATCGAGTCGCTGCTGGAATGCGATTACGACCATGATAAGCTCGAGATTATCGCCATCAACGATCACTCCAGCGATAAAACCGCGGAAATGCTGAACCGGTATTTCGCCAAATACCCGGTTGTCCGCCCGTTCCACCGCACCGACGAAAACGGCGACCGCGGCAAACCCGTGGCGCTCAACGAGGCGATGGAGATCGCCAAAGGCGAGATCATCATCGTGTTTGACGCGGACTACCGCCCGACCAAAAACCTGATTAAAAAGCTGGCCTCCGCCTTCACCGACCCGAAGGTGGGCGCTGTGATGGGGCGTGTGGTGCCTTTGAACCCGCATGCGAACCTGCTCACGGAGCTTTTGAACCTCGAGCGTTCGGGCGGCTATCAGGTGGACCAGCAGGCGCGTTACAACCTGGGGCTGATTCCCCAGTACGGCGGCACGGTGGGCGGCTACCGAAAGCGCCTGCTGCTCGAAGATCACGGCTACAACACCAAAAACCTCACCGAGGACACGGAGCTCACCTACCGCCTCACCCTCAAGGGTTGGAACATCGTGTACGACAACTCCGCGGAGTGCTACGAGGAAAGCCCCGAATCGTGGAAGGTGCGCGGCCGGCAGATCTGCCGCTGGGCACGCGGGCACAACGACGTGATGATCCGCTATTTCTTCCCCGTCGCCATCTCCAGTAAACTG
>JBDRTL010000390.1:0-5732 GCA_043824045.1 Bacillota bacterium | reverse complement strand
ACCTATTATCGGGGGCCCGTAAAGCCTGCGGCAAGCGCGGCGCCCTATACGTGGCCTGGCGGCGCGGTGAACGTGAACACCGCGGATTTTTCACAACTGCAGACGCTTGAGGGCATCAACCGGGCCCAGATCGAAGCGCTTTTGGAGGACCGCGAGCGAAACGGCGCATTTGATTTTCCGGAAGACCTCATCTACGTCAAGGGAATCGGGGAAAAGACGCTGGAAAAGATTTTCAGTCAGCTGGACTTTTCCTGGCAGGGAAACTGACTGGACAGGAGGACAACGCATGTATCGGCGGCATTTCAAACGTTTGCTGGATATTGTGCTATCGGGTTTCGGCTTGCTTGTTTTATCCCCGTTGTTTGCGCTTATTGCGGTTTGGATCAAGCTGGACTCCAAAGGCCCCGTGCTGTTTCGCCAGAAGCGTGTGGGAATCCACAAAACCCACTTTATGATTCTTAAATTCCGCACCATGCGCGGCGACGCGCCCAAGGACGTTCCGACGCATTTATTGGAAAACGCGATACAGAATATCACGCGCTGCGGCGGATTTTTACGCAGGAAAAGCCTGGACGAGCTGCCGCAGTTCTATAACGTGCTCAAGGGTGATATGTCCATCGTCGGGCCGCGCCCCGCGCTGTGGAACCAGTTCGACCTGATCGAAATGCGGGAACAGGGCAAAGCGAACGACGTGCAGCCGGGGCTTACGGGGCTGGCGCAGGTGCAGGGCCGCGATATGCTCGAAAATGAGGACAAAGCCCGGTTTGACGGCGTCTACGCGCAAAACGTCAGCTTTATGCTCGACATGCGCTGCATCCTGCTGACGCTTTTAAAAATCGGCAGCGGAGAAGGCATTGTGGAAGGCATTCAGACGGCGCGCCACAAGGCGGAGGAAAGCAAGTGAAACGGATATTAATCGCGGGGAAAGACAGCTATATCGGCGGCCGTCTGGCCGCCCGGCTGGATGCAACCCGTTTTCAGTGCGATACGCTGGAGATGCGCGGCGCAAACTGGCGCAGCCACGATTTCTCCGCTTACGATTCGGTGGTGCTTGTGGCGGGAATCGCGCACCGGAAGGAAACCGGCGACAACCGCGCGCTGTACGATCGGGTCAACCACCGTCTGGCGGCGGAAGTTGGAGAAAAAGCCAAGCGGGAGGGCGTCAGGCAGTTCGTTTTCTTTTCCTCGATGAGCGTGTACGGCGTCGAGGTCGGCCGCATTCACGCGGACACGCCGGTACGCCCGGCCACCGCCTACGGCCAAAGCAAGCTGGACGCCGAGAAAGCGCTGACGGCGCTTTTGGACGGCGCTTTCCACGTGGCAATCCTGCGCCCGCCGATGATCTACGGTCCCGGATGCAAGGGGAACTATCCGCGGCTGTCGCGCCTGATCCGCAAACTGCGCGTGTTTCCGCGGGTGCAAAACGAGCGCAGCATGTTGTATATCGATACGCTCTGCGCTTTCATGGACAGCCTCCTGCAAAGCGGGGAAGGCGGATTGTATTTCCCGCAGAACAGCGCGTTTGTTTCCACAGACGATCTGGCGCTGGCGGTCGCCAAGGCACACGGCATGGGTCTGCTGCGCCCGCGCGGCTTCGGGTGGCTGCTGCAATGGCTCGGCAAGCGCGGCGGGACAATCGGCAAGGTGTTCGGAACACTGACGTACGATATGTCGATGAGTTTACAATTCATGCCGCGGGAGCAGCCGGAGTTTCAGCAAACCATTCTGGATTCGGAGGCCGCGGAATGAAGAAAAAGGTGCTGTTCATCGCCACGGTGCTGCGCGGGCATATGCTCGTGTTTCACCTGCCGTATATGCAATGGTTTCAGAAACAGGGGTACGAGGTGCATTGCTGCGCGGGCAACGATACGGGGGAAAGCCCCGCCGCCGTACCCAACTGCGACCGCTATATCGAAATCGCGTTTGAGCGAAATCCTTTGCATCCGAACAACCGGAAGGCTTTCCGGCAGCTGAGAGCGCTGATCAGCCGGGAGGAGTATGCGCTCATCCACTGCCATACGCCGGTCGGCGGCATGCTGGGCCGCCTGGCCGCGAGAAAAGCGCGCAGGAAGGGCACAGCCGTGTGCTATACGGTGCACGGGTTCCACTTCTTCTCCGGCGCGCCGCTTAAAAACTGGTTTTTGTACTATACGACGGAGCGGATTCTGGCACGGATGACCGATCTGCTGGTGACCATCAATCAGGAGGATTTTGCGCGCGCAAGCCGCTTCAAGGCGCGGGAAGTCGCGTTGGTGCACGGGGTCGGCGTGGACCTGACGCGGTTTGACACCATGCCGGATCGAAACGCCGTCCGCAAGGAGTTCGCCGCCGGTGCGGACACGCCGGTGATCATCACGGTCGGCGAGCACACCAAACGAAAGAACCACGCAGCGTGCATCCGCGCGCTGAAAACGATCAAGGACGCGGTGCTCGTGTTCTGCGGCGTGGGGCAGCAGGAGGCGATGCTCCGGCAGTTGGCGGAAGAATGCCGCGTGGCGGAACGCGTCCGCTTTCTGGGTTTTCGCAAGGATATTCCGGCGCTGCTTTCCGCCGCGGATATCTTTCTGTTTCCGTCCCTGCACGAGGGCCTGCCCGTATCCCTGATGGAAGCGATGGCGGCGGGGCTGCCCTGCGTGATTTCGAACGTGCGGGGGAACACCGATCTCATCCGGGATGGCGAAGGCGGATTTCTGTACAAACCCGATGATATCGCGGGCTTTGCGGAAGGGCTGCGGGTATTGATCGCAAACAAAGATCTGCGCGAACAGTTCGGCGAGCGCAACCGCGCGGAAGTGCGGAAGTACGGCCTGCCCAACGTGCTTGGGCAGATGACGGCGCTCTACGAAAAGCAGCTCGCCAAACGGGGTGATGCCTGATGCCGTCCATCCTGTTTGTGATGAAGTACCCGCTGCACCGGCGCGACAACCTGAAGGCGAAGTTCGACGGGCAGATGGACGCCGCCCGCGCGCTGGGCTGGGACGCTTACTGCATCGGATGGGACGCGCAGGGCATGTACCTGCTCGGAAACGGAAAGCAGCAGCTTCTCCGCAAGAACGCGCTGGCAGATTTCGAAAGCTACAACCATACGAAGATTTTCGCGGACTTGATGAAAGCAGCCCGTGAGGCGATGCGCCGTATAACCTTCGACGCAATGTATCTGCGGTATATGCCGACGTTTCATGGCGCGCTGAAAACCGTGAAACAGTTCAAAAGAAGCGGCGGGAAGCTGGTGGTCGAGTACCCGACCTATCCAATTGCGCGGGAGAACGCCCGGTTCTTCCTGCGGCGGCAGGTGTTCCGCTACACCGACCATGTCATACGGAAAATACATCCGATGGTCGATCTGTACACCGTTATCGGTGAAGACTGCGGCGGTGCGCTTCGGGGAAGACCCGCGATGAATATTGTAAACGGCGTCAGCGCCGATCTCCCGCCGCATGCGCCGCGGACGGTAACGCGGGACGTGCGCCTGCTGGCGCTGGCGAGCATGAGCGGCTGGCACGGGTACGACCGCATCCTCAGTGCCCTTGCCGCGTACAAAGGCGATATGGATGTGCGTATCGAGTTCGTCGGCGGAGACGGCGACGGTTCGCTCGCCCAGTGGAAAGCGCTGGCGGTTGAGCGCGGGCTCGGCGGCAAAGTAACCTTCCACGGCCCGCGTTACGGGGAAGCGCTGGAGGAGATCATCGCGGGCTGCGACCTTGGGATCGGCAGCCTCGGCATGTTCCGCTACGGATTGCGGCAGGGGATGACGCTCAAGGCGCGCGAGTTTATGGCGCGCGGGCTGCCGTTTGTCAGCGCGGTGTACGATCCCGCCCTGCCAAACGACGCGCGGTTCTTCCTGCAGGTGCCAAACAACGAAACGCCTATCGATATGGCGGAGATCGTTGCCTTTGCCAATACGGTGAAAGTAGACGAAACGCTGCCAAACGCGATGCGTGCCTATGCTGCGCAGCGCCTCGGCTGGCAAAGCGTGATGGCGCGGATACTGGAAAGGCTGGACAAATGAAGAAAACCGTCGTCTATATCAGTTCCTGTGCTCTGCATGCGGACGGGACACCCGATCCCTTTCTGTTGCAGGAATTGCCATGGCTTCAGAAACGGTTTGACCGTGTGCTGATGTGCTCCGCGTATGGCGTTGCGGAACTCCGGGAGGACAGGCCGGAGAAGGTGCGGGTCACGAGTCCCGGTATGGGCATGCCGCTTGCGTGCCTGCAGGCGCCGTTTCACAGGCAGTTTTTTACGGAACTCCGCCATCTGCGCGCGGACGGCAGCCTGAACGCGAAACGTGCGCTGAAGCTGCTGGCCTTCACCTGCCGCGGGCTGAAACTGTATCGCTGGATTCTGCCGATGCTGCGCGAAGATGAACAGATGACTTTCTATGCTTACTGGATGAGTTTTGACGGGTTTGCCGCGGCGCTGTGCAAGCGGAAGATGCCGCAAGCCCGCGCCATCGCGCGCGGCCACGCGTTTGATATCGACGTGCAGCGCAATCCCCTGAATCCGTATCTGATGAAGCGGTTCATGGCGCGGACGCTGGATGCGATTTACCCGATCAATCAAAGCGCGAAGGAACAGATCCTGTCGTATGTGGATATGCCGCCAGAAAAAGTGCGCGTGGTGGGCGCAGGGTCGGCAGGCGAAATATCGGAAACGCATTTCAGCGCGCCGCGGTTTGAAGACGGCGTTTACCGCGTGGTGAGCTGCGCCGCGATGGTCGAAATCAAGCGGATTCCGCTGCTGATCGACGCGCTTTCGATGTGGGAGGGATGCAAGCTGCATTGGGTGCACATCGGCGGCGGCGAGGAAGAAGAAAAAATCCGGACGTACGCCATGGAAAAACTCGGCGCGCATCCGCTGGTGACCTACGAACTGACGGGCAGCCTGCAGCCCGAACAGGTCGGCGATGTGTACCGGACAAGGCCGTTTGACGTATTCGTCAACACCAGTAAAAACGAGGGCACGCCCGTATCCATCATGGAAGCGCTGCACGCCGGCATTCCGGTGGCCGCTCCGAGGGTCGGCGGCATCCCCGAGCTGATCGACCTAAGCATCGGCTGCCTGTACCCGGCGGACGGCGGCGCGGGCGACATCGTCGGCGCGCTGCGCGCCGTCTATGAAAAAACGCGGGAAGAGGCGGAGCGGATGCGGACGGCCGCGCAGGCGCGCTGGAACGAGTGCTGCGCCATTCCAAGCCTTTTACAAAAGCTATTTCCCAAGGAGACGGAGGAGTACACCACTCCATGAGCAAACGCATTCTACTCGTCAGCCACTGTTTTGCGCCGCAGAATAAAATCGGCGCGGTGCGCCCCACCAAACTGGCAAAATACCTGCTTCGCATGGGATACGAAGTCACGGTATTATGCGGCAAAGACCTGTCGACCGTCATTGATCCGCTGCTCATGCGGGATTTGGATCAGTTGACGGACGTGCACGTCGTCCGCGAGAAAAGCCTGCTGCGTTGGTGGAAAGAGCGCAGTCAGCCCGCCCCCGCAGACAGCCACCCCGTGAAGAAAAGGGAAGGCGCGGAAAAAGCGCACCCGCTGATGAACGCCCTGTATTTATACCTGGCCGACAGGGCGGACGCGGCGTTTGGCCGCGCGTGCATCCGCGAGGCAAAGCGGATGGGGCGTACGTTCGACGTGGTGCTGTCCACCTACGGGCCGCCGAGCGTGCACACCGTGGCGCGCAAGGTGAAACGACTGGGGCTTGCGAAGCGGTGGATCGCCGAT
>JBDRTL010000389.1:0-3448 GCA_043824045.1 Bacillota bacterium | reverse complement strand
GCAGCTCGTCCACGGAAGGCGTGTGCGTTTTGCGCGCCTCAAACACCTCGGTTTCAAACAGGAAGCGGCTGTAGATATCCACGATGCACTGCGTGGCCTCCAGCAATCCGCCCTCCAGAATGGAAAACGCGAGCTCGTCGTCCGCGGACTTGAGCACGGTTTGCGAAAGCAGGGTTTCGTTAAACGTAGAGGCCGTCTCCGCCAGCGGCATGGTATATTCCGTCATCATCACGGGATAGCCGAGGATGCACTCGTTGTGCCACGCGTGGCCCAGCTCATGCGCCAGCGTGCTCACGTCGGAAAAGCTGCCCACGAAATTCGTGAGGATACGGCTCAACTTCAGCTCGTGGTTGGACGCGCAGAACGCGCCGCCCGTCTTGCCCTGCCTGGGGAACACGTCGATCCAGCGGTTGTCAAACGCGCGGGCGATGAACTGCGCCATCTTCGGGTGCGCTTTTTCAAAGGTGTTCACCACCAGATCCCGCGCCTCTTCGATGGTATACTTTTTGGTGGATTTTCCCACCGGCGCAAACAGATCGTAAAACGGCAGTCCGTTTTTGTGCCCAAGAAGCTTTGCCTTGGCTTTCAGATACCGCCGAAAATCGGGCAGCGCCTCCCGCACAGCCGTCCACATTGCGTTAAGCGTTTCGTGGTCCATGCGCGCCTCGGTGAGCTGCTGGGTGAGGATATCGGGGTATTTCCGCGCCTCGCACATGGTCAGCGCCTCGCCCTTGATGCCGCCTAAGCAGAACGCCATCGGCAGCGCGATCTTCTTGTAGGAGGCCAGCTCCGCCTCGTACGCTTTTTTGCGCATCGCGGGATCGGGATCGTACGCCATGCCGCGGACAGCGGGCAGCGGGTGGCTTTCGCCGTCCATCTCCACAGTCAGCGTGCCGATCAGCTGGTCGCGGAGATTGGAAAAGGATTCACCGCCGGATAACGCCATCCGCAGCATCCACCGCTCGAGATCTTCGGGCAGCATATGCGCCGCCTGCTCGCGCGCTTCCAAAATCGCGAAATCGTTCCGTTTCAGCACGGGATTGCCTTGGATAAGCGCTTCCAGGTTTTCCACACTGCCGATAAAGCGCTTGCATGCACTGATAAACACCTGAAAATCAACGAGCAGCGCGCTGACCCGCTCCAGACTCTGGAACGCCTTGCGGTTTTCGGCCTCCACGCTCATGGTGAGGTGACAGAACATTTGCGCCCGCATCAGCGTAAAGGAATACTTCTCAATATGGGCGATCGTCTCGACCAGCACCTCTTCCGCATCCTTCTCCTGTTGCAGGATGGCGATGCCCTCCGCCGACATCGTGCCGAGTTTTTGCATGTCGGCTTCCAGTGCCGGATCGTCAAATCCCTGATAAAATACGCTCAGATCCCATGTCGTTTCCATTATATTCTCCTTTATGACAGAATTCACCCGCTGGCGGAAGCGCGACGGGTGTAAAATAACGCTATGCCCGATTTTGATTATTCGTTTCTTTCAGCGCGGCCAGACAGCTTTGCTTGCTTTTTTCGATATGGCTGCGCATGACGGCCTGCAGCCCATCCAAATCCTTGTTCTCAACCATTTCCAATATCCTGTGGTGCTCCTGATGGGCTTCGGCGCGCCGCTTATCCTTGGCGATGCTCAGCGCGGAAAAGCGGTGGATGTATTCGTCCTGCCCCTGAATGACGCGCAGGATACGCTTGAGGCCGGAAATCGCGGTGAGCTGGTCGTGAAAGGCTCTGGCGAGCGCGGACAGCTTCTCGATGTTGTTATCCGCCATCATGCGGTCCATCTCCTGCAGCTTGTCGCGCATGGACCTGATATCTTTCGGCGTTGCGTTTTCGATGATCGAGGCAAGCGTGAGCATCTCCAGCGCATTGCGGATGGTATAAATCTCATCCACATCTTCAATGGTGAACGCGCGTACCACCACGCCGCGGCGGATGACATACTCCACCAGCCCGTCCCGCTCGAGTTTGCGCAGCGCCTCGCGCAAAGGGGTGCGGCTGATGTGGAGTTTGGCGGCGTATTCGGTTTCCACGATGCGAACGCCCGCGGGAATTTCACCGGTGATGATGGCGTACTTCATCGTTTCGTACGCGATTTCCCGGATGGGCTTATTCACGCCCGAAGATGAGTAGCGCATGGCTGACATCTGGTCACTCCCTGTATTTTCTTTGTATTTTGTATACTATCGTGAACGCCGTGTTTTGTCAAGGTGAATATGGCCGGACATATGCCCGCGCCGGGCTGCTATGCGCAGGCCGGCACGGTGGCAAACCGCTCATTCCGTGGCGTTTTCGACGGTTTACAGCGTACGCGGCACACCATTTAGCAGAGTTTCGTTCATCTCCGCCTCCAGGGATGAGGAGGGATAGGATAAAATCGTCTGCATGTTCTTGTCGGACAGGCGCGCAAACGGCGCTTGCGGGTTGCGCTCCCAGCCGCGCGCTTCGCCGGTATCCTTGTGCAGGACAGCCATTTTCCTTGCGCGCTTTACATCGGCGGCGGTCTGCTTCGTAAGCGGCTGCACGGTGTCCACCAGAAGCTTGGGCTCCTCGTCCTCGCGGAAGGACAGCTTTCCGGCAAGGATGACCAGCTGGTCGGCGTTCAGCTGATCGGCAACCTTTTCGTAGATTTTGGGGAACACCAGCCCCTCGATCTGCCCGGTCAGATCTTCCAGCGTGAGGATGCCCATCATGGAGCCCTTCTTGGTGATCCGGTTCTTGGCCAGCGCCAGGATGCCCGCCATGGTCACGGCCTCGCCGTCGCGATCGATGCCGCGGTGCTCGTTTTCCGCCATGGAAAACACGTCGGCGGCCGTCGTAAAGCCCGAGCCGATCCAATCGGCCACCTGATCCAGCGGATGCCCCGAGATGTACACGCCCGTCATCTCTTTTTCCATGTTGAGCAAAGCGTTGCGGCTGTGCTCGGGCATGTCCGGCACCGCGACGTCCGATACGCAGTCGCCCGGGTTCATCATATCGAACAGGCACACCTGGCCGGAGAGGTTGTTTTTGTGCTTCTTGCCCGCGTCGTCGAGCACGCGCTCGTAAACGCTTAAAAGCTGGGCGCGGTTGCAGCCGGAGTAATCAAACGCCCCGGCCTTGATCAGGCTTTCGGCGACACGCTTGTTTAGGGCGTCGGAGGGCACGCGGTCGGCGAAATCGAACAGGTCGCGGAAGGGCGCTTTCTCCCGTTCCTTCATAATCTCCAGCACCGCGTTCCGGCCGACGTTTTTCACCGCGCCCATCCCGAACCGGATGCCCGCCTTCCCGTTTGCGTCCCTGCCCACGGTGAACCGCCAGCCGCTGTGGTTGATATCGGGGGGCAGCACGGGGATGCCGTGCGAGCGGCAGTACTGGATGTACATGGCGATCTTGCCGGAGGAATCCATGACGCTGTTCATGATCGCGGCCATGAACTGCACGGGGTAATGCTTTTTGAGCCAGCCCG
>JBDRTL010000388.1:0-14816 GCA_043824045.1 Bacillota bacterium | reverse complement strand
ATTGCGTCTCATATTCCCTGATTTGTGCTGTGAAGGAGCTGGTTTCATGAAGAACAACCGGTTTATTTTCGTCAATATCGCCTACATCGGCGCGCTGATCGCGCTGCAGGTCGTGCTGGGCAACCTGGTGCAGATCGCTCTGCTGACCAAGCAAATGAACCTCGGTTTTCTGCCGATCGCGGTGGCGGGTTACCTCTTTGGTCCAATAGGCGGTCTTTTGGTGGCCACGCTGGGCGACGTAATCGGCACGCTGTTGTTTGGCACGGGCGCGTATTTCCCCGGCTTTACCATCACGGCGGCTTTGGTCGGTATCGTGTACGGCTGGATTTTATTCCCCAAATACCACCGGTGGGTCAACAACTGCTGCAAAAGCAGGACGTGCGGATTGATCATCCGTGCAACTGTCGCATCGGTTATCGTGGCGATCCTTTACATCCTGTTGAACTCCTATTGGCTGACATTCTTCATCGGCACCGGCTACTGGGCCATTCTGGTCGGCCGCCTGCCGTTCTATGCGCTTGAGGTTCCGGTCTTTACCGTATTGATTTCCATTTGCTGCTCCCAGATGAAACGGCTGCCGCGGATGCTTCTGCCAGACGAAATCCGCAAGAATATCGTCGAGAAACCATGAAGAAACAGGACGTCCGGGAGGTTCTCAGGCTTTTCGAAGATCTCTATCCCGATGCGAAGCCTGAACTGCATTTTTCCAATCCGTACGAAACGCTGATTTCCGTCATGCTGTCGGCGCAGAGCACGGACGTACAGGTGAACAAGGTCACGCCGGTGCTCTTTCAAAAGTATCCAGATGTGCGCGCGCTGGCCGAAGCTAAAGTGGACGACGTTTTTCCGATCGTTCGCAGCTGCGGCTTTCAAAGCAAGGCGACCAACATCATTGAAGCAGCCAAACTGATCCTGATTCGCCATCAGGGGCAGGTTCCGGACAGTATGGAAGCGCTCACGAAGCTGCCCGGCGTGGGCCGGAAAACCGCGAACGTCGTGCTGGCCAACGCGTTTTTTGTGCCGGCGATCGCGGTGGACACGCATGTGTTCCGCGTCAGCAACCGCATCGGCCTTGCGGACGCGAAGAACGTGGAGGAAACGGAAAAACAACTGATGCGGGCCATCCCCAGGAAGGACTGGATAAAGGCGCATCACTGGCTGATTTATCACGGCAGGCGGGTGTGCCGCGCGCGCAAACCCGCGTGCGAAATATGCGCCGTCGGGCGTTACTGCAAATATAAAGCGGATCTTTAAGAGGGAAACATGGCGTCATTTGTGGATCGCGTCAGGATCAAGGTAAAAGCGGGCAGCGGCGGCAACGGTTGCGTGTCCTTTCACCGGGAGAAATATGTGCCCAACGGCGGGCCGGACGGCGGCGACGGCGGCAGCGGCGGGAACGTGATCGTTTTCGCCGACGAGAACATGCACACGCTGCTGGATTTTCGGTATACCGGCAAGTATTACGCTGAAAACGGCGGGGACGGCAGCTCCGGCCGCTGCCACGGCAAGCAGGGCGAGGACCTGATCATCAAGGTGCCCGTCGGCACCGTGTTTTTCCGTGATACGGACAATGCAGTCATCGCGGACATGCATACCGCGGGACAGACGAAAACCATCCTCCATGGCGGGCGCGGCGGGCACGGCAACGCACGCTTCGCCACGCCGACGCGGCAGGCGCCGAACTTCGCCAAGCCGGGTATCAAGACCGAGGTCGTGGAGTTCCGCCTGGAGCTTAAAACAATCGCCGACGTGGGGCTGGTAGGGTATCCGAACGTCGGTAAAAGCACGTTGCTTGCCGCGCTGACAGCTGCCAAACCGAAAATCGCCAACTATCATTTTACCACCCTCACGCCGAACCTGGGCATCGTCAAGCGGTACGAAACAAGTTTTGTGCTGGCCGATATCCCCGGGCTGGTGGAAGGCGCCAGCGAAGGCGTGGGCCTCGGGCATGATTTTCTGCGCCATGTGGAGCGCACGCGGCTTTTATGGCACGTGGTGGATGCGTCCGGCAGCGAGGGCAGGGATCCGGTGCAGGATTTCAATACCATCAACCGAGAGCTGGAAGCGTACGGCGAGCCGATCGGCAGGCCGCAGCTGGCGGTGCTGAACAAGTGCGATTTGATTGCGGATAAAGAGCAGATCAAACAGCTCGTGAAAACATTCAGGAAAATGGGGTACAAGGCGTATCCCATCAGCGCGGCGGCGCTTCAGGGCTTGGAACCGCTGCTGGACGAAGCGGTCAGGCTGCTCGCCGAGCTGCCCCCGCCGATGACCTATCCCGAAACGGAACTCGACGAAGATACCTCCAGGCGGGACTTCACCATCTCAATGGATGACGGTGTATTCGTGGTGGAAGGGCCCGCGATCGCGTACATCCTCGGCAGCGTGAATTTCGACGACGAGGAAAGCATGAACTGGTTCCACCGCACGCTCAGGGAGCGCGGCATCATCGGCGCGCTGCGGGAAGCCGGCGCGGGGGAAGGCAGTACGGTGCGCATTGAGAACATGGAATTCGATTTCATAGAATAGGAGCCGGAAATGACAGGCAAACAGAGAGCAAAGCTCCGAGGGATGGCCAACGGGCTGGATACGATCCTTTTTATCGGCAAGGACGGCGTCACCGACGCGACCCTCAAGGCAGCGTACGACGCGCTGGAAGCGCGTGAGCTCATCAAATGCGCGGTGCAGACAAACAGTGAGCTGAGCGCGAAGGAAGCGTGCGCTCTTCTGTGCGAAAAAACAAACGCCGCGCCGGTTCTGGTTATCGGGCGCAGGTTTGTGATCTACCGGGAGAGCAATACGAACAAACAGATCACCTTATAATGCGCGTACGTGCGGAAAGGCGGCTGTATCGTGACAGAAACGGTGCTTAAGGCATTAAAAGAGATACGGCTTGCGTATGCGTTGTATGAAATGGATATCCACCGCCATGTGCGGGAAGCGCTGGTCGCGGAGCACATCGCGTTTTGTCATGAAGCGAAGCTGTCCAACGGCTGCCGCATCGACTATCTGGCGGGCAAAGTCGGCATCGAAATTAAAAAAGGAAAGCCGGATCAAAAGCAATTACTGAGGCAACTGGAACGCTATCTCAGCCATGACGCGCTGGAGAGCATCGTCGTCGTCAGCTGGCACAATGTGCAGATCCCGGCGGAAATCAACGGCAAGCGGGCGGAGAAGATCGTGCTGTCGCAGTTATGGGGGGTCAGCCTGCCATGAAGAACGCGCATGATCTGCCGCCATATTTGCGCATTGACGGCGCGCAGGCGGACGCGGGGCAGACCTTCGGCACCCTGAGCTATAACCGCAGAAGCGACTGCTGGGTTATCAAGGCGGATCCCAACGTAACGGAGCTATGCAAGCGCTTATTCCCGGGCACGGTATCGCAGCGCAGGGGAGAGGCGCGGTTTACGGCGCACCGGCGCATCATAGCGGACATGAACTGGCTGATGATGCGCTATCCGCTCACCGTTGCGCAGCGCGACAAGACCCGCTGGGCGGAGGCGCTGGAACAGGCGCGGGCATACGTGCTGGAGCGCCAGGCGGCGCTGCGCACCCCGGCGCGGATCAGACCCGACAAGGCGGTGTTTCGCGGGAAGCTGACGGCGTTTCAGGAAGAGGGGCTTGCGTTTTTGCTGCGTACGGACCGCTGCCTGCTCGCCGACGAAATGGGGCTTGGGAAAACCGTACAGTCGCTTGCGCTTTTATCACACGTTACGGCGTATCCCGCCATCGTGATCGTGCCCGCGCATCTGCTCAGCAACTGGGAAAACGAGATTCACCGCTTTATCCATAAAAACGGCGGGCAGCCGCTCAGCGTCCACGTCGTCAAGGGTCTAAAACCGTATACGCTTCCCCAGGCGGACATCTACCTGATGCATTATCTCCTGCTGCGCGGCTGGAAGAACTACCTGCCCGAGGCGGATATCGCCCACGTGATCTTCGACGAAATTCAGGAACTGCGGCACAGCGGCACGGAGAAGTACTCCGCCGCAAGCCTGCTGGCCGACCACGCGAACCGGGTGATCGGACTCAGCGGCACGCCGATTTATAACCGGGGCGCGGAAATCTGGAACGTGATCAACATTCTGGATTTTCATTTTCTGGGCAATTACGAAAGCTTTACCCGCGAATGGTGCTACGGGTACGGCAACCAGATCGTCGCCAGGCCGGAACTTTTAGGGGATTACCTGCGCCGCGAGGGGATCATGCTTCGGCGTACCAAGCAGGACGTGCTCTACGACCTGCCCCCCAAGCGGCGGCTGGTGATGACGATTGAAAGCAACCACGCGATCTACCAAAAGCTGATGCAGCCGATCGGCGAGAAGCTCGAGCAGCTGCGACGGGGCGAAGATCTGACGGGCTCGCAGCGCTCCGTGCTCAAGATGGAGATCGAGCAGGGCGAGCGGCAGGCCACCGGCATCGCGAAAGCGCCGTTCGTATCGCAGTTCGTGCGCGCGTTATTGGAGGGCGGCGAAAAGGTGCTGCTGTTCGCGCACCATCATCAGGTGATGGACCATTACAAAAAGGACCTGCACACGTTCTCGCCCTGCTTCATCACCGGCCGGGAGACGCAAAAGCAGAAGGAAACCGCTCTGGACCGGTTCATGAACGGAAAATCAAACCTGTGCTGCATCTCGCTTCGGGCGGCGTCCGGGCTGAACCTGCAGCAGGCGACCTGTGTGGTGTTCGGGGAGCTGGATTGGTCGCCCGCGGTGCACAGCCAGGCGGAGGACCGGGCGCACCGCATGGGGCAGAAGGATTCCATTCTGTGCTACTATCTGGTCTCCAAGGGCGGCAGCGATCAGGACATGCAGGACTCGCTGGGGTTGAAGGTGAGCCAGTTTACGGCGCTGATGGGGGATCAGGTGAAATCGCAGGAGCAAATCCTGTCCGAATCCCAGTACGCGCAGCGCTATATTGAGCAGTTAATCACCCGTTTGCTCGAGCATACGGATGATCTGCAATGATTATTACACAAATATTAAATATCCCTTGACAATGTTAATACAATTTAATAAAATAGACATGTTTAATCGGCAGTGTTTACAGTTCAGTATTCATGGAGGAGTTATCATGAGGACTCGCCTGCAACGAATTCTTTCGTTCATTTTTGGATTGGCGCTGGCCGTCACGGCATGCATGCCTGTGTCGGCGGCGACATATCCGTATGACATACAAGCGGCGGACAGCGTCAATCTGCGTAAAACCGCATCCTCATCCTCCGTGGTGGTGGCTTATATTCAGCGCGGGGATACCGTTACGCTGCTGGGCGAAACCGGGCAGTACTACAAGGTGCAGTTCGGCGACGTAACCGGCTACGCCATGAAGAAGTACATCGACGGCGAAAGCCTCAGGGACGATCCGGAGTATATCCTGCGAAATCTCTATACAATCGCCGAATATCCCTACCAAACCACGACGACCGCGCGAGTAAATATGCGCAGCAAGGCGAGCAATACGGCGTCTGTCGTTGTGGTGGTTCCGCAGTCCGCGATCATCACGGTCAGTTCGGTCACGTCCGGCGGCTATGCCAAAACGACCTATAACGGCAAAACCGGCTACGTCATGACCGCATATCTGAACCTCGCGCCGATTCCAACGCCCACGCCCACACCCGAGACCTTTGTGGACCCCAAGGCGGCAAAGTATCCGGAACTTAAAACTGGCGACGAGGGATCGTTTGTCACCGCGCTGCAGGAAGCGCTCACTGAGCTGCGGTATTACAAAAACACCGTAGACGGCAAATACGGCGCGGGCACCAAGGCCGCCGTGCTGGCGTTTGAAGACAAGAATAAACTCAAGGAAGACGGGGTAGCCGATCCCGATCTTCTCTACTTGCTGTTTGAAGGCACGCCCAGGAACTACGGCGGATATAAAAAGGATGTGAAAACCGTTCCCCCGATCTACGGGCTGACGCTCCAATACGGCGACAAGGGCGAGCCTGTCAAACAGCTGCAAACGCGCCTGCTGGCGCTTGGGTATTTCTCCGACGAAATTTCCGGCCTGTTCAACAGCGCGACCCGGACCGCATTGAAGGCGTTCCAGGGCAAAATGGGTATCCAGAAGGACGGCATCGCCACGACGGATGTGCAGACTATTCTGTACAGCGCCAGCGCGGTTTCCGCCGGTTATACCGTCACCCCGACCCCCGCCATCACCGCGACCATCGCACCGCCATCCGCCAGCGTACGGCTGGGGGACGAGGGGCAGGACGTGGAGCGCGTGCAGAAGCGTCTGCTATACCTGGGTTATTATAGCGGCAAGATCGACGGCAAGTTCGGCAGCGGCACCCAGCAGGCTGTGATGGCGTTCCAGACGAAGAATTCCCTGAAAGCGGACGGCGTATGCGGCACAGCCACCATCGGCGTGCTGTTCTCGGACACCGCCGCTTATAGCGGCGCCGCGCCCACTCCGCAGCCGACCTCGCAGGTCGTCATCACGAAAGACAATGTGATCACCGTGGAAGCGGGTTCCATCGGCGTGGACGTGCTCAACGTGCAGCGGCGTTTGGACGAGCTCGGATATTATATTTCGCGCCTGGACGGCGTGTACCTCAACGAAGATATAAACGCCGTGAAGCTGTTCCAGAAGGTCAACGGCCTGACGGTCGACGGCAAAGCGGGATACGAAACGCAGCTGCTGCTGTTCAGCAGCAACGCGAAATCCGCTCCTGTGGACGCGAGCGCGGAAGAGTATATCACGCAGTATGATACGCTGCGGTACGGCGATATCGGCGCCGATGTAGCCGCCATGCAGCAGCGCCTGATTGAGCTTGGCTATCTGACCGGCGACGCGGACGGAAACTTCGGCCTTGCGACCAAGGCAGCCGTCGTGTTGTTTCAAAAGGAGAACTTCCTGGTGCGCGACGGCGTGGCCGGAAGCAAAACGCTGGCGGCGCTGTATTCCGACGCCGCGGCCGACAATACCATCGATACCTCCGCCACCTTAAAGCAGGGCATGGTTTCGGGCACCGTGCAGAAGATGCAGGAGCGCCTGATCGCATTAGGGTATCTGAGCGGAAACGCCGACGGGAAGTTCGGCCCAGTGACGAGCCTTGCGCTGATTGCGTTCCAGAAGGCCCAGCGCCTGACGTCGGACGGCGTTGCGGGTTTGAGCACGCTCAACGCCCTGAATGAGCTGACCCGGGAAAAAGAGGAAGAAAAGATTGCGGCGGTTCCGCCCAACGTAAGCGGCGTGATCAATCCCACGCGCGTGAAATACGCGAACTGGTACGACGAAATCCGGGACGTTGCCAGAAACTATCCCAATGTGACGGTCTACGATTATAACACCGGCCTCAGCTGGCATATCACGCTGTTCAGCTTCGGCGCGCACGCCGACGGATCTCCCATGACCGCAGCGGACACTGAAAAGATGAACCAGGCGTTCGGAAATATCATAACCTGGACTCCAAAGCCCGCTTGGGTGGCGTTCAGCAATGGCAACGTATACATGGCGACCATGCACAATACGCCGCATGGTGTAAACCCCATATCGGATAATAATTTTGACGGCCACCTGTGCATCCACTTCCCGCGGACTCCGGAAGAGCTTGCGGCAATCGGCCCGTATGCGACCATGCATCAAAAGGCAATCGATCTCGGATGGACGGCGACGGTTGCGATGGCCGTACAGTAATTTCAGCTTTACAAGTTAATTCTCTTCTTCAAACGGGAGCGGGAGGCGGTTGCTTTCCTGCTCCCATAGTTTATCCAAACGATAGAAATCGCGTTCCTGCGGCAGGAAAATATGTATAAACACAGAGCCGTAATCCAGCACAACCCAGCGGCTGCCCGGATGCCCGTCCGTATGAATGGGCGAGAGGTGCAATTTGTGCAGCTGCTCTTCCACGTCTTCAGCCAGCGCCCTTGCCTGCAGCGCGTTTCTCCCCGATGCGATCACCATAGCCTCCGTAATCACCGTCATTTTGGAAACATCGAGCACCGTGATGTTTTGCGCGCCTTTGTTGTTGAGTATCACTGCGGCTTTCAAAGCGATTTCTTTGGATGTCATCCCCTGATATTCTCCTTTCGTTGCATGCTGTCATGCACCCATTGTATGGTTTTGTCAGTCGCCGGATGGAGCGGTCTGTTTGTTTGAAGGATATATTCTTTGGAGTTGCATAATGTCAGATAAGCCGCCTGATACAGGTCCACATTCGCCAGGGCGCGGATTTCGTCCAGCTGCGGCAAATCAGACCGATAGGGCTCGATTTTGTCGGCCAGAAAGATGACCATGTCAAACTCCGACATCCCGGCAAATCCCGTGGTGTGCGCGCCGATGGCGGCTAGAATATCCTTTTGTTGAATCCCGTACTTCTCCTTCGCGATTACGGCGCTGACCGGGCCATGCAAAAGCCCGACGGAATCCAGCTCCATATCCAGCAGCTTGAGATTATTGTCGCGCGCGATCTGCTGCTGTGCTTTCAGGCTCATGCACTTGGTGCAGTCGTGCAGAAGCGCGGCGATCTCGCAGTTGTGCGCGTCGAGGCCGTGGATCAGCGCCAGCCGGTTTGCCGTATACGCGACGGCCAGCGAATGCAGCAGCCGGTCGTCGGATAAATCCTCTTTAAGCATGCCGTAAGCCTGCCTAGCGCCGTCCCACAGCGGGGGACGGCCGTACAGGCCCATGACGCGGATGTACTCGCACACCTCCGGCGTCAGCAGCGCATCGTTCATCACGCCCTGCGCGATCTGGCGCCGGATATCCGAAGCGCTGATATCAAACGGAACGAGGGACAAAAAACGGATCACCGCGCCCTGCGCCCGCAAGGATTGCACGAAGGGATGGGTTTCCACGTTTGGGCGCTGCCGCCTGCAGACCGCGAAGGAGCACAGTTTGAACACTTCCGAAGGCTGATACCAATTTTCCAGATCAAACAGCGTATCTTCGCCGATGATGTAGATGAAATCGGCGTTGGGATACATGCCGTGCAGGAGTTTGAGCGTATCGACAGCGTAAACGACGCCCTCGCGGGCTGTTTCGATATCGGAGATTGTAAACTTTTCGTATGGCATCACGGCAAGCCGTGTCATTTCGAAGCGGTGCTTCGCATCGACCAGATCGACATGCTTATGCGGCGGGTTTCCGTTGGGGATGAACAAAACCCGGTCCAGTTGCATTTCGTGAAGGGCACAATCGGCAATCTGCAAATGCCGGTGATGAATAGGGTTAAAGCTTCCGCCCATGAAACCTATTCTGTTTCTTGCCACATCTGCGCCCCCTCTCCGCTTTCATTATACTCCACTTCCGAAAAAATAGAAATACGCTTTTGCGCGTTGCGCATTCTGTTTACAATGCGCGACATACAAGATATAATACAGGGTACCGGCGCCAATACAACTTGATTGGACGCCGGATACACTCTCCCGGTTACCGTTACTGGATCGTCGGGTATCACAATGAACTCGAACGGAGGAAACACTATGAATGGTTCCAACAAGGTTACCCAACGCAGGAATTCCTGGCCCGTCCGCCGCATCGTCGTTACCGCAATGCTCGCCGCAATCACTGTACTTCTGGCCTTCACCCCGGTCGGGATGATCCCTATGCCGCCGCCCTTGCCCGCCGTCACACTGGTGCACCTTCCCGTAATCGTCGCGGTGCTGCTGGAAGGGCCGGTGGTCGGCGTTTCCATCGGCTTCGTCTTTGGCATCTCCAGCCTTATACGCGCCTGGAGTTCCGCCGCGGTCGGCCTGACCTTATTCTTCCGAAATCCCCTGGTGAGCGTCGTGCCGCGGATGCTGATTCCGCTCGCCGTATGGGGCATATACATTCTGCTGAGCAGCCTGTTTCGGAAAACGAAAATCGCGGACAAGGCGATCTCCGCCGTTGCGGCCGCAATGGGCGCGGTCACCAACACCGTGCTTTGCCTGGGAATGATCATTCTGCTCTACGGTCAGGATTTGACTGAGATCGTCCACAACCTGATTGCCGCCGGTGACGTCGGTTCGACCTACCTTAACCACGCCGGCGCGTGGCTGGTAGCGGTCGTAGGCTTGCCCAACGGCATCGCGGAGGCTGTGGTCGCCGCCGTGCTGATCCCGATTATCAAGATCGCGGTCGAGTCCGCCACCAAGCGGTACCGCCGCGGCCGGAAGACCGGATCCAGCGCTTCGGTTCAATAAAGACTAACCGATAAGGAGCTTGCATCCATGATCCTGACCATTGACGTTGGCAATATGAATATCAAGGCCGCGCTGTTTGAAGGCGACACGATGGTGAAGTACGGGCGCTTTTCCACGAATATCACCTACACGTCCGACGAGTACGGCATCCTGTTCACCAACCTGTTCGCGCAAAAGGGGATTAAGCTCAGCGACGTGGACGGCATCGCGCTTTCCAGCGTGGTGCCCACCATGAACTTCACGCTGGAGCACATGTGCAAAAACTACTTCAACATGCTCCCCATGATGATCGAGCCCGGCATCAAAACCGGTATCAACATCAAGTACGAAAACCCGCGCGAGCTGGGCAGCGATCGTATTGCCAACGCCGTGGCCGCCTACGAAGAATACGGCGGCCCGTGCATCTTCATCGACTTCGGCACGGCGACGACGTTTGGCGCAATCGACAAGGACGGCTGCTTTCTGGGCGGCTGCATCTGCCCGGGCATCAAGCTTTCCAGCGAAGCGCTGGTCAACAGCGCGTCCAAGCTGCCCAGGTTCGAACTGATCAAGCCCGAAACCGTAATCGGGCGCACGACGGTCACCAACTTGCAGTCCGGCATCATTTACGGCACCATTGGCATGGTGGAGTACATCGTTAAACGGATGCGCGCCGAATTGAACGCGCCAAAGGCCGTCGTGGTCGCAACCGGCGGGCTGGCGGTTTTAATCAAACAAGACGATTCGGTGATCGACCACTTCGACGGCCTGCTCACCCTGAAGGGATTGAAAATCCTATACCACCGAAACCGTAAACACGAAAGGAAAGCGCAGCAATGATACATAAGGTCACCATCGGGTTTCTGGGATGCGGGAACGTCGGCAGCGGCGTATGGCGGCTGCTGGAAGGCTTTGCGACCGATATTGCGCACCGCGCAGGGCTGACGTTCCACGTCAAGAAGGTGCTGGTGCGCTCCCTCAATAAAAAGCGCGACATCGCGTTTCCGCCTGGCGTCTTGACCGCCGACCCGGACGACGTGCTGGACGATCCCGAAATTCAGATGGTGGTGGAGTTCCTGGGCGGGGAACAGCCCGCCTATACCTATATGCTGCATGCGCTCAAAAACGGGAAAACGGTAATTACGGCCAACAAGTTGGCGTTTGCGCTGCACTGGCACGAGCTGCAGAAAGCCGCGAAGAAATCCGGCGCGGGGCTCTATTACGAAGCCGCGGTATGCGCCGCGATCCCCATCATCCACTCGCTGGAGGAAAGCCTGCAGGCCAACCGTATCACAAGATTGCTCGGGATTATCAACGGCACGACCAACTATATCTTAAGCCGTATGAGCAAGGAAAACGCGGACTACGAAACCGTACTGAAGGACGCGCAGAGGCTGGGGCTTGCGGAGCCGGATCCGTCCTCCGACGTGGAAGGGCTGGACGCCGCCTATAAGTTAAGCATTCTCGCCTCCATCGCGTTCCACGGGCGCGTACCGTTTGAAGACGTGTATGTGGAGGGCATCACCGAGATCACCGCGGAGGATATCCGCTGCGGCAAGGAGTTAGGCTATACCTTGAAGCTTCTGGCCATCGCCAAGCGGGACGGCATGAACGTGGAAACGCGCGTGCATCCAACCTTCATCCCCAGCGATCATCCCCTGGCGAACGTGACCGGCTCCTTCAACGCGGTGTACCTGTTCGGGCATGCGTGCAAGGAAATGATGCTGCTGGGCCGAGGCGCGGGCGACCTGCCGACCGCCAGCGCGATCGTCAGTGATCTGGAGCGCGCCGCAACCACCACAAAGCACCGCTATCCGACCTTCGCCAACGAGGTGAAACCCAAGGTGGCGCTGGTCAATATCAAGAACTGGAAATGTCCGTTTTATATCCGGATGCTTGCGACGGATAAGCCCGGCGTGCTGCGCGCGATTGCCAGCGCGTTTGCCGACGCGGGGGTCAGCATTGCCGCAGTGCAGCAAAAGGGAGTGCAGCGGGACGGGCGGGTCACCCTCGTCATCATCTCGCACGTGGCAAATGAGAAGGCCATTCAAACCGCACTGAACGCGATACCGCCCGACATCGCCACACTGGCAAGCATCATCCGCGTCGAGCAGGAAAAACCAGTCAACGAAAACAATGAATTGGAGTCGCTATGAACGAAATACTGTTAACCGCCGCCGTCGCGGCCATCGGCTATCTTCTGGGTTGCTTTTCCACCGGTATCCTCATCTCCAAGCGCGCGGGCGTGAACATCCGCGAAGCCGGGAGCAAGAATACGGGCGCGAGCAATGTACTGCGTGTGCTCGGGCTTAAAAAAGGCGCGATCACGTTCCTTGGCGATTCGCTCAAGGCGGTCGTCGCGTGCTGGATCGGAAGCCTGCTGCTGCCCGGCGCGACATTCGGGATCGAGCGGTTCGGGATCATGGTCGGCGGACTGGGCGCGATCCTCGGCCACAACTGGCCCGCGTTCTTCTCCTTCAAGGGCGGAAAGGGCATCGCGTCTTCCACGGCGGTCGTTCTGTTTGCCGATCCGCTGCTGGGCGGGATCGCGATTGCCGTCTGCGTGCTGGTGATCGCATGGAAAAAATACATCAGCCTCGGCAGCCTGACAATGCTCTTCATCTTTATGGTTTTAACGTTTATCTTCCGTTTCGATCAGTGGTTTGCGTGTGCGTTTGCGGCCGCGCTGTTTTTGCTGGGTACGCTTCGGCATCGCACGAACATCAAGCGGCTGTTTAACGGCACCGAAAACAAGATCGGCAAGAAAGCAGCTGCCGGGGAAAATTCGGAGCAGGAGTAGGGGATCAGAGGATTATCATCGCGTCCCCGAACGAGAAAAACCGATATTGTTCCTGTACGGCGATGCGATAGATGCGCATCGCCTCTTCGATGCCCGTGAGCGCGGAAACCAGCATTAAAAGCGTGCTTTCCGGCAGGTGAAAATTAGTGATGATCGCATCCACCGCGCGAAACGTATATCCGGGTGTGATAAAGATGCCCGTATCGCCGCGCCCGGGATGCACGGCGCCATTCTCATCCGCGGCGGATTCAAGCGTCCGCACGCTGGTGGTACCCACACACACGCGCCGGCGGCCCGCATTGCGCGCGGCGTTGATTCTATCCGCCGCGTCCAAAGTGACTTCGTAATACTCGGAATGCATGAGATGGTCTTCGACGTTTTCCGCTGTGACGGGCCTAAACGTGCCCAGGCCTACGTGCAGCAGGATGGGAACTACGTCCACGCCTTTTGCGCATACCATATCCAAAAGATCAGGCGTGAAGTGCAGGCCAGCCGTAGGCGCGGCGGAACTGCCGTCCTGTTTGGCGTACACGGTCTGGTACTGGCTGTTATCTTTCAGCTGTGTCCGGATGTAGGGCGGGAGCGGCATCTTGCCCAGCGGATGCAGCAGCGCCTCGAACACGCCCTTGTAATGGAAGCGTACCAGCCGAAGCCCCTGATCGAGCGTAGACAGGATTTCCGCGCGCAGTTCGCCGTTTCCAAACGAGCAATACGCGCCGGGCAGCAGCCGCCGTCCGGGTTTGACAAGCGCTTCCCAATCGGTTTGATTGGTTCGCTTTAACAAGAGAATTTCCACCGGAATTCCGGAGCCTTCCTTCGCGCCAAGCAGCCTTGCGGGGATGACCTTCGTTTCGTTCAATACCAGCGCGTCGCCCGCGTTGAGCAAAGACGGCAGATCGTAAAAATGCAGATGCTGGATAGACCGATCCGCGCGGCTGTATTTTAAAAGACGGGAGTGGTCGCGCGGAGAGACGGGAGTTTGCGCGATCAGTTCCTGCGGGAGGTCGTAATGAAAATCGCTGGTTTTCAACCGTTATATCCTCATTTGATCATCAGTATCGTAATCCGCATCATCGCGGGGCGTGCGTCCCAGATGTTCGTAGGCAAGCTTCGTTACCAAACGCCCGCGCGGTGTGCGGATGATGAAGCCCAGCTGCATCAGGTAGGGCTCGTACACGTCCTCGATGGTGTTCACGTCTTCGCCCGTCATCGCGCTCAGCGTTTCCAGCCCCACGGGGCCGCCGGCGAACTTGTCGATCATCGTAATCAGCATCGTGCGGTCGACGCGATCCAGCCCGAGGTTATCCACGTCGAGCAAATTCAGCGCTTCTCTGGCGGTTGCCAGCGTGATGCAGCCGTCGCATTTTACCTGTGCGTAGTCCCGCACGCGCCGAAGCATGCGGTTGGCGATGCGGGGCGTGCCGCGGCTGCGCGACGCGATTTCGAGGATGCCTTCGTCCTCTGTCTGCACGCACAGGATGTGCGCGTTACGCTTTAAAATCGTCGACAGTTCCTCGCTGGTGTACAGTTCCAGCCGGAACAGCATGCCGAAGCGGTCGCGAAGCGGCGCGGAGATCAGCCCCGGCCTGGTGGTGGCGCCGACCAGCGTGAACTTGGGCAAATCGAGCCGAATGCTTCGAGCCGAGGGCCCCTTGCCGATCATGATATCCAGCGCGCAGTCCTCCATCGCGGGGTAGAGCACCTCTTCCACGGAGCGGCTCAGGCGGTGGATTTCGTCGATAAACAGCAGATCCCCGTCGTTCAGGTTGGTTAAAATGCTCGCCAGATCGCCGGGGCGGTCGATGGCGGGGCCGCTTGTGATGCGGATATTCTGCCCCATCTCCGCTGCGATGATGCCCGCGAGCGTCGTTTTGCCAAGACCCGGCGGGCCGTACAGCAGCAGATGGTCA
>JBDRTL010000387.1:0-4612 GCA_043824045.1 Bacillota bacterium | reverse complement strand
TTTCTGAACAGGCTGATTGCAAACCTTTTTCGTGAAATATCATAGCAGGCAAGCATTGGGGCTTCAACTGCGTGCTTGTCAACTGCCGGTTCCGGCGTATAATAGAAGATACCAATCGCCGCCGGACGGCAAGGAGGGTTTGATATGCAGTATTATGTGGTGGACGCTTTCGCAAGCGAGGTATTCAAGGGCAATCCCGCCGGAGTCTGTCCGATGGACGGGCCGGCCGACGCCGCGCTGATGCAGAAGATCGCGTTTGAAAACAATCTGGCGGAAACCGCGTTCTTCTACCCGGAGGGCGGCGGGTACCGCCTCAGGTGGTTTACGCCCGTCAATGAAGTCGACCTGTGCGGGCACGCGACGCTTGCGAGCGCGTATGTCGTGATGCGCTTTATCGACCCGGGCGCAAATGCCGTGCGCTTCCACACGCAGAGCGGCCTGCTGACCGTAACGAAAGACGGCGAGGATCTGGCGATGGATTTTCCCAGCCGCAAGCCCGTGCCGTGCGCCGTTCCCGAGGGTTTGGAGGAGGCGCTGGGCGTTACAGCGCCGCAGACTTTTTTATCCCGCGACCTGTTGATTTTGCTGGGCTCGGAAGCGGCCGTGCTTGCCGTGAAGCCCGATTACAAGAAGCTTTCCCAAATCACGGGCCCGCTGGGCTTTATCGTGACGGCGGAGGGCGATGTGCATGATTTCGTGTCGCGCTTCTTCGCGCCCAACGCGGGCATCGACGAGGACCCGGTTACGGGCTCGTCACACGCCACGCTCATCCCGTTCTGGAGCGAACGGCTTAAAAAATCCGAAATGACGGCCGCCCAGCTTTCGCGGCGCGGCGGCGTGCTGCGCTGTGAGGATAAGGGAGATCGCGTGCTCATCGCCGGGAAAGCCGTATGCTATCTGCGCGGAGAGATATTGTTATAAACCGCGCGGGTCGTCCTTCCGCGCGCTGAACACGAAGTGGGGCATCTCGATACCGCGGTAATGCTTGATAAACCGCCCGCGTAAAAGCATCCCGTTGCGGATGGCGACGTTGACGGACGCGATGTTTGTGTCGCGGATGATCGAATAGATTTCCAAAAAACCCAGAACGTCAAACGCGTACCGCTTGCAGGCCGCGGCAGCCTCCGCCGCATATCCCTTGTGCCAGTATGCGCGGTTGAACAGGTAGCCGATCTCCGGCACGCGGGCATCTTCCGCCTGCTGCCAGGTGACGCCTGCCTGCCCGATCATCTCTCTGGTTGTTTTGAGTGCCACAGCCCACAGGCCGAAGCCGTCCTCCCGATAACGGACGAGCTGTTTTTGCAGCCACTCCCGCACTTCAGCGTCCGTAAACGCGCCCTCGTAGGCGTACATGGTCTGTTCGTCCTGTAAAATGGCGGCCAGCGCGCCGTAATCCGCCTCCGTCATCTCCCGCAGAATCAGGCGCTCGGTTTCGAGGATGGATTTCATTTATATGACCTTTCATGTGACATTTGTTCTTCGTGAACGTTGTACTCCCGCCTCGCCGCGGGTTGCTAGATATGCCGCCTGCGAAACGCCGCCGCCGCGAGTGCGCCGTTGACAAGGATCAAACCAACGGTGACCGCGATAGCTTTAACCATCGCGCTCGCCTGAAGCGCGCTGGTGAGCAGCGGCAGGGAGTCCGTCAGGTACATAGGCGAATATTCCCCGAGCGCCGGAATCAACCCCAGCAGATAAACCGCCAGCGCGATACCGCCAGTGCCCAGCAGCACGCCGGTATTGCTACTTAACAGCGCGGAGAACAGCACCATGAGCGAGAGCACCCACACGCCGTACACGTAGTACAGGAACGCCGCGTAGAACAGGTGCCGCAGCGTGCCGTTGTCCCACAGAAACCCGGTATAGAAGAATGTGACGAAGTAGCACAGGAAATAGCACAGCGTCCACAGCGCAAGCATTGTCAGCGCCTTGGCGGCGAGCACCTTGATCCGCCCGAGCCCTTTGGTCAGCACGAGCACCAGCGTTTCCTTCTGGTACTCCGCTGTAAAGGCGCCGCTGAGCATCAGCACGAAGATGATGAGCGCCATGGGGATGTTCTTGTAAAACTGCGTCCACGACGTGAGCGCGTTGACCTCGACCACGCCGATCGTAATCCCGTTCTCGGCCAGCGTGCCGGAGAGGGTTTGAAGCATCCACGGCGTCAGCTTGGCAATCGCCGGATTCATGATCCCGAACAGCGCAAACACGATGATAAGCACCGTCAGCCGCCCGGAGCGGACCTGCTCCATGCGCTCCTTTTTCAGAAAGGCAAAGAAGGGTTTCATTTGCCGGCCACCTCCAAAAACAGCGCTTCCAGCGTCGGTTCCTTCTTTTCGATTCGCCGCACGGGGATGCGGCTGTCAAGAATCAGCCGCATTACGGCCTCCACGCTCGCCTCCTGTGCAAACAGCAGATGGGTGCGTGTGAGCTGCCTGGCGTTCGGGAAGGCCGCCAGAAGCGTCTGCGCGTCCGCGGGATACTCCAGTTCCACCTCAAACCCAGGGTTCTGATGGCGTTGCTTGACTTCCTCCAGCGATCCCTTCAGCACGATGCCGCCGTTGTGCAAAAACGCGATCTCGTCGCAGACGCGCTCCACGTCGGACAGGATATGCGTGGAAAACACAACGGTGGTCTGCTGCTTGGCGCTTAACAGAATGTCGAGGATTTCCTTGCGGCCGATGGGGTCGAGCGCCGAGGTCGGCTCGTCGCAGATCAGGAGTTTCGGGCGGTTCAGGAGCGCCTGCGCGATGCCCAGCCGTTGTTTCATGCCCCTGGAAAAGCCTTTGATGCGCCGCTTTTCCTGCGCAAGACCCACCAGAGACAAAAGCTCCTCGGCCCGCGGCTTGATTTCGCGCGCGGGCATTTCGGAAATTTCGCCGCAGAAGCGCAGGTACTCGGCGGGGGTCATGAAGGAATAGAACTCGGGAACGTCGGGCAGGTAGCCGATATGGCGGTTGGTCGCCGTCTGCCCGTACGCAACCGCTTCGCCGTTTACGAGGATTTCGCCGCCGTCGCTTTTGAGCAGGCCCAAAATCATCTTCATGGTGGTGGTCTTGCCCGCGCCGTTTTGCCCCACGAAGCCAAACAGCGCGTGCTCGGCCACGGTGAAGCTTAAGTCGCGCAGCACTTCGCGGTCGCCGAACCGCTTTTTCACGTGCCTGAGCTGCAGGATGTCCATTTATGCGTCCTCTTTTCCCAGCAGGAAGTAAAGGATCGGGCCGATAAACTGCATGCCGACGATGCTGACGATCAGCCAGAGGGCGCGGGTTCCGCGCTTGTAGGTCTTGTGGGTCAGGATGTGGTAAATCGTGTAGGCGAGCAGGGCCAGCTCCGCAACCAGGAGCGGAATCAGGAACGGCAGCATTTCTTGTAAACTTGGCATTTGAGGTTACTCCTTTTCCAATCGTTGTCGTAATGCTTTAAACTCCGCGTATTGCCGCAGGGGTTCAAAGGGCTGCTGGTCGAGGGCCTGCAGGGCGCTTTGCCGGACAAGCGCCATGTCCCGCGGCGGGTTTGCGCCCAGCGCCAGCTTGTCAAACCACGGGTCTACGCGGGTGAAGTAATCGTCGCCGTGGAGCTTGAACTGACCGCGGTCAAACAGGATGCATACGGTTTTGGCGTAGGCGTCCAGCCGGGCAAGCGCTTCCTGATGCTTCCCCAGAGCCGTCATCACCAGCGCCGCCTGGTACTGAAACTGCGCCGTGATGTTTGGGTGCAGCCGGTCGAGCTTGTACGCTTTGGCGACGCTGTCCACCCTGCGGATGGTTTCCTCGCAGCTTTTGCCGTCGCTTCCGTTCATGGCCATATACTGGACGGAAGCGCTGATGAACGACACCAGATTCAGATACAGCGAAACCTGGGAGAAATCGATCGCCTGTTCGGGCTTCCCCGCAAGCCAGTAGGCCTGGACGAGCGTGGCATCGTCCTGCCTGGAAAGGCGGGCGGGGTTGAGCATCGGCTCCAGCACCTCGATCACGGCGTCCGCGCTGCCCAGCTGCAGGTCGATGAGGGCTTTGAGCGAGGTTGCGTCGCTTGAGACGCTGACGGATTTGCAGTGATCAAGGATGTGCCCGCACAGCCCCCTGGCCTCCCGCAGGAGGTTCTGGGCTTCCGCTGTGTCTTTGGCCATGAAGAAATGGTTGAGGTACAGCACGCATAGCTGCAAAAGCAGCGGGTAGCAGGCATAGTACTTGCGGATCGTGGCGCGGACTTCCGCCAGCACTTCCTCAAACGGGCGGGTGGCGAACGCGGCGGCGAAATCGAGGTATATTCGCTGGATTTGCTCCCTGCTCAGCTGCGGCTCGTACCCGAAAAGCGCGTCGAGGCTTACGTTGAAGTACGCCGCCAACTGCGGCAGCAGCAGGACGTCGGGCATGCTCAGCCCGTTTTCCCATTTGGAAACGGACGCTTTCGTTACGCCGATGAAATCCGCAAGCTCCTCCTGCGTGATCTTCCTGTCCTTGCGCAGCCTCAGCAGGTTTTCCGAAATCTTCAGCGGGTTCACGCGATCACCTCCTGCCGTTTCATTGTATGCGGGACGTACGCGCAATGCAATGGAGACGTTCGATACTTTGCGATATAAAATCAACCATAAGGAAACATTTCGGCGAAT
>JBDRTL010000386.1:0-2394 GCA_043824045.1 Bacillota bacterium | reverse complement strand
GATCACCCCTTCCGGCTCCTGTTTAAACAGCGCGCCGATCTTCTCCGCGAGCTTTTTCAGGCTTTCGCGCAGTTCCTTATATTGGAGGTTTACTTCCTTTTCCTCGTCCGATAACCCGCGCAGGCCGGGCATCCGCTCCAGCGCAAACCGCTGCGCCGCCCGCACGGCCGCCCGCAGCCCGCCGTCGACGCCGTGCAGCAGTTCGTCTATAGCCGCACGGTCGCTTTGGATGGACGGGAGATAGCCGGAGGGGCAGGCGGGGCGCTCCGCAAGCGCCAGCAGCCCGTCGCGCAGTTCCCGCGCGCCGTCGAGCAGCACGCGGCAGTCGGCAAGCAGCGTGTCCGCCATCGCGCCGGTTTCCAGATCGGCCGGCGTGTATTCCCGCTCCGCCAATGCCCGCAGCCAGTCAAACGGGTCGGCGAGCGTCATCAAAAACGTATAGAGCTCTCCGGCCATCGCCGTGATTTTCTTGTCCTCAAACTTCTCCGTCAGCGCAACCGCCGCCGCGTCGCCCGCTTCGGCCCGCTCGTAGAGCTGTTCCATCGCCGTATCCATCGCTTCCCTAAACAGGTTGGACGCGATGGTCGCGTCGGCAACGGCGGACAGCGGATCGATGTCCGCGGCCTGGAAATATTCCTGCACCAGCGAATGGCAGAAGCTGTGGAGCGTGGAGATGTGCGCGATCTCGAGCCGCTCCCGCTGCTTTCTAAGGTGCGGCGAGGGATCGCCCGCCATGCGCTGCTTTAGCCGCTCGCGCATCTCGGCCGCAGCCGCGCGCGTGAACGTGACCACCAGCATGCGGTCCACGCTCATGCCCTCGTCCCGCAGCATCGTATAGATTTTTTCGATCAGCACGGCAGTCTTGCCGCTGCCCGCCGCCGCGGACACCAGCAACTCCCGGTTCTTCGCCTCTATCGCCGCCTGCTGCTCGGTTGAAAACTGCATTGGAACCTCCTGTTGTGGGTTTTCGGGGGCTATGCGCCCCCAAACCCCTCAACTAAGGGCAGTGCCCTTAGTAATCCCTTCTCTGGCCGCGCATGCGCGGCCAGTGAGAGGATTGTTAAGGACATCGTCCTTAACTGGGGTTATAGGGGCAACGCCCCTAATGACCCCTATCGTGCCTTCGCGATTTCGAGGATGAGCCGCGTGATCGTTTCAAGCTCGGGAACGCTGACGTATTCCATCACGCCGTGCGCGTTGTACGTGCCGGTGGGGAGGTTGGGGCAGGGCAGCCCCATCCAGGTCAGGCGGGAGCCGTCGGGGCCGCCGCGGATGGGAACGGCTTCCGGCGTTTCGCCCACGGCGCGGATGCCGTCCAGCGCCCGCGCGACGATCGCGGGGTGCTTGTCGATCTCGTCGCGCATATTGGAATAGGTATCTTTCAGGCTCACGGTCACGGTGCCTTCGCCGTACTGGCCGTTTAAAAACGCGGCGGCGGCGAGCATGCGCTCCTTGCGCGCCGCAAAGCGGGCGCGGTCGTGATCGCGCAGGATGTATTTGAGAGACGCCTTGATTTCTTCGCCGCCGATGGACGTAAGGTGATAAAAGCCTTCGCGTTTTTCGGTATGCGCGGGAGTCTCGAAGGGCGGCAGCAGTCCCGCGAACTCGGTGGCGATGAGCGCCGCGTTCTTCATGATATTTTTGGACGTACCCGGGTGCACGTTGACGCCCTGCACGGTGACGGTGGCGGAGCAGGCGTTGAAGCACTCGAAATTCAGGATGTTGGGCGGGCCGCCGTCCACGGTGTAGGCAAAATCCGCGCCGAAGCCCTTGACGTCGAAGAAATCCGCGCCCTGTCCGATTTCCTCGTCCGGCGTGAAGGCAATACAAATCTTGCCGTGCTTGAGGGACGGGTCGGCGAGCATGATTTCGCATGCGGCCATGATCTCGGCGATGCCCGCCTTGTCGTCCCCGCCCAGCAGGGTGGCGCCGTCGGTGAGGATGAGCTCCTGCCCAACGTGCTTTTGAAGGCTTGGGAATTCGGCCTCCCGCATCACCACGCCGCTGCCGACAGCTAGGTCGCCGCCTTCGTACCGCACGCACCGCGCGCGCACCGACCCCGTGGGCACGGAGGGCGACGTATCCAGATGCGCGATGAAGCCGATCGCGGGCTGACCTTCCGCATTGGCGGGGATGCTTGCGTACAGCACGCACTCGTCGCTGATACGCACGTCCTGCGCGCCCAGCTCCGTCAATTCCTTTTCGAGCAGCCGCGCCAGCGTCCATTGGTTGGGGGAGGACGGGTGCGTGCCGCTGTTCTCATCCGCGCCGGTGTCGATCGCGGCGTACCGCAAAAAGCGTTCCTTGGTGGTCATGGTTCAATCTCCCCGTCATTTTTAATAGGGCTTGGCAGTCGCGCGGTTTCGTCAGCCTTGGAATGTTTCACGTGAAACA
>JBDRTL010000385.1:0-2328 GCA_043824045.1 Bacillota bacterium | reverse complement strand
GTATATCCTGATTCTGGACCGCAACGGCCGGATACTGGATAATATGAACAAGGTGCTCCTGACCAATCCGGACAGCGTATCGGGCCTGACGGTCAACGATATCCGGGGTGCGCTGCTGGACGTGTTTTCCGGCAGGGAGCTCATCACCAAAATCGTAAACGAGGCTGCAGGCACGGTATTTACGGTCGCGGTGCCAATCAAGCAAAACGACATCGTACTCGGCGCCGTGTTTATCCATACCGAGGCGCAGATTATCGAAACAGAGTATCTGGATATCGTGATTCAGATCATCCTGGGCTTCCTCATCGCCGCCGTGCTGGCGCTGGTCTTTGCGGTGGTCTTCACCCGCAGCTTTGTCAAACCTCTGACCGAGATGACGAAAGCGGCCGAAGCGATGAGCCAGGGTAATTTCTCCGTGCGTACAGACGTGACGGGTTTCTACGAGGTGGAAAAGCTGGCGCGCTCCTTTAACATCATGGCCAGCAAATTGTCCATGATCGAGGACAGCCGCCGGGAGTTCGTCGGCAACGTCAGCCATGAGCTTCGGTCGCCGATCACCAGCATCCACGGCTATGCGGACGGCATGCTGGACGGCACCATCCCCGCGGAGGAATACCCGCGCTACCTGCGCATCGTGTGCGACGAGGCCACGCGCATGCAGCGGCTGATTGCCGATCTGCTGGAGTTAAGCCGCATGGAGGACGGCGTTGCGACCCTCGACCAGAAGGATTACGACCTGCACGAATCCATCCGGCGCGTGCTGATCGGGCGAATGAACGATATCGAAAAGAAGAACATCCATCTGGAACTGGATTTCGTGGAGGAACCCTGCTATGTGCTTGCCGATCAGGCGCGGATTGAGCAGGTGATTTACAACATCGCGGACAACGCGATCAAGTTCCTGCACGACGGCGGCAACTTGACAATTCGCACGGCGATGGTGCATGATATAGTCACTGTTTGGGTGATGAATGACGGTGCATCCATCCTGCCCGAGGATCAGCCGCATGTGTTCGAGCGCTTTTACAAATCGGACAAGGCGCATACGATCGGCAAAGATTCAGGCACGGGCCTGGGGTTGAGCATCTGCAAACGCATCATTGGAATGCACGGGCAAACCATCCGTCTCGTACCCATGCAAAAGGGAGCCGCGTTTGAGTTCACGCTCAGGAAGGGCATTGCCCCGCGTAAACCAAGCCACCGGAATGCCGAGTAAGCCTTTGAGAGGAGCGTAACGGAAATGGAGCGGCATATCTTTTTAGTGGGTATGCCCGGAAGCGGCAAGAGCGCGCTTGGCCGCCGCGTTGCGCTGGAATTGCAGACGCCTTATCTGGATACCGACGCTTATCTCTCCGAAATCACCGGCATGAGCACGGCGCAGATCTACGAATCCTTCGGCGAAGAGGCCTTCCGCGACGGCGAAACCAATCTGCTGCGCAAGCTGATCAATGCGACGCCCGGCATCATTTCCACCGGCGGCGGCACTGCCTTGCGGGAGGAAAACCAGAGGATCATGCGCGCGCAGGGGTATATTGTGCTGATCGACCGCCCGATTGACGATATTCTAGTTGATATCCGCGCCGAGAAGCGCCCGTTGCTCGCGCAGAAAGGGCGGGATGAGATTGAACGAATCTACGACGAGCGCATCCCGATCTACCGGAAAATCGCGGACATCGTGCTGGACAATGGCAGCGGGTTCCACAACGGGTTGGCGGCGCTTGCGGGTATCGCCAGAAGGCTGAAAGCCTGACGAATACATAGCCCCGGTCATGCAAAACAACCGGGGCTTTTGGATGATCGGAACATGCGGAAGGAATATCCGCTCTGCGCGAGAATAGGGTCTCTATCGCCAGCCAGTATAAAGGGGATCTGAGCATGTCCAGCTTCACCGTCACCCAGCCGCTGCCGGACGTTTTTCATATACAGGACGTCGGGAAGGTCTGTTTTACGCTGATTCGCGGCGAGCGGGATACATTGCTGTGGGACACCGGCATGGGGTTTTACGACGTAGCCGAATACATTGCGCCCTATGTGCGCGGGAAACTCACGGTGGTGCTCTCGCACGCGCATTACGATCACGCCTGCGGGCAGCATTACTTCGGAGAGTCCTATGTCCATCCCGACGATTTGCTTTGGTGCCGGAAATGTGTCGGAAAGGCGCGCCGCAAATTGATTCTGCAGCGGGTGCGAAAGCGAGGTATTCTGCCAGACGATTATTCCGCGGAGCGTTTCCTGAATGGAACGCCCAAAACCATCAAACCGCTTAAGGAGATGACGCTGGATCTCGGCAATCTGGACGTGCGGTTTCTGCATACGCCGGGGCATACG
>JBDRTL010000384.1:0-2519 GCA_043824045.1 Bacillota bacterium | reverse complement strand
TACGAAAAGGAGGGGCTTCTCCCCCACGTCAACCGCACTCCGGGCGGCATCCGCCACTACACGGATGAGGATCTGGAATGGATCGGCCTGATCTGCTGTTTGAAAAACACCGGCATGTCCATCAGGCAGATCCGCGATTTTGTTACGCTGAGCCTGCAGGGGCCAAAGACGCTCAAAGCGCGGTGTGAGCTATTGAAAAATCATCACAAGGACGTCGACGAAAACATTTCCGGCCTGCAGCGGCACCTTGCGGTCGTCACCTGCAAAATCGAGCATTACACCCGGCAGTACGAAGAGTATCGAAAGCGTTCAAAGGCTTGAGAACAGCGAGCAAGCAGCTATAATCCGTGTTTGATTTTCATTTGACTTTGCAGGAAATATACAGTATAATTCATTGAATGTTTGAATACACCGTTGTGTTCTCTGCAACGGTGTATACTCTATTCTTCAAGCAGCATGGTCATTCATGCCGTGAAAGGGGATTGTTGCATGGCGGAACAAAAGGAAAAGAAGATTGTTCTGACCAAAGAAGGCCATAAGAAACTTGAGGCCGAATTGGACTATTACATCCGGGTACGGCGCAATGAGGTAGCCGAGCAGATTGCCACAGCAAGAGGCTTTGGCGACTTGAGCGAAAATGCGGAATATGACGAAGCGAAGAACGAACAAAGCCGCATCGAGGCGCGGATTATCGAGATGGAAAACATCCTGCGCACGTGCGTCATTGTAGACGAAGACGATATCAGCACCAATGCCGCCGGCGTCGGCACGACCGTAAAGGTGAAAAACCTCGGCTCGAATAAAGAGCTCAGCTATACCATCGTCGGAGCAAACGAAACCAACCACCGCGAGATGAAAATCAGCTCGGAAAGCCCGATCGGCTCGATGCTGATGGGCAAAAAGGTCGGGCAGCAGGTGTCCGTGGATACACCGAGCGGCATTTTGAAATTAAAGGTTCTGCAGATCAGCAGATAGCGTTTTGTTATTCCCCGAAAGGATGAACATCATGAGCTCCGATGCCCAAAACCCCATACCGCAGCCCCTGACCGACGTGCAGCTCAGCGAGCAGGAGGCAATCCGCCGCGAGAAGCTTTTTAAGATGATAGAAGAGGGCAAAAGCCCGTATTCCATCACGCATTTTAACGTAACAAAAACAAGCAAAGACATCCTTGAGGGATTTGAACGGTTGGAAGGCAGCGCCGAATCCATCGCGGGCCGTATCGTGAGCAAGCGTGTGATGGGCAAAGCTGCCTTTGCGCATCTGCTCGATTCGAACGGCCAGATTCAGATTTACGTGCGGCGCGACGATATCGGCGACGAGGCGTATCAGGAATTCAAGGCGCTGGACCTCGGCGACGTGGTGGGCGTGGCGGGTACGGTGTTTTGCACACAGAAGGGCGAAATCAGCCTGCACGTAACGGGGCTTACGCTGCTTGCGAAGAGCCTGAAGGTGCTGCCGGAGAAATATCACGGCCTGAAGGATCCCGATCTTCGCTACCGGCAGCGGTACACGGATATGATCGTCAATCCCGAAGTGCGGGAAACGTTTAAAAAGCGCACGCAGATTTTAAAAGCGGTGCGGGAGTTTTTGGACAGCCGCGGGTTTCTCGAGGTTGATACCCCCGTGCTGCAGACCCTTGAGATCGGCGCGGCGGCGCGCACGTTCAAAACGCATCTCAATGCGCTGGACATCGATATGTTCCTGCGCATCGAGACGGAGCTGTATTTAAAGCGCCTGATCGTCGGAGGCTTTGACAAGGTGTACGAAGTCGGGCGGCTGTTTCGAAACGAAGGCATGGACGCAACCCACAATCCGGAGTTTACGAGCGTGGAAACCTACCAGGCGTATGTAAACTACCACGCCGTCATGGAGATGGTGGAGCAGCTTTTCGCGTTTGTGGCCAAGGCCGTCTGCGGCACAACGCTGGTCCCCTATCAGGGGCAGATGATCGAGCTGAAAGCGCCCTGGAAGCGCGTGCCCTTGGCCGACGCGGTTAATGAAGCCTGCGGCGTACGCTATGCCGACTGGAAAACCGACGAAGACGCCCGCGCGGCGCTCAAGGCAAAGAATGTCCACTGCGAAAAGAATTGGAAGCGCGGCGACTGCCTTGCGGCGCTGTTTGACGAATATGCCGAGGCGGCTTTGATTCAGCCGACCTTCATCACCGATTACCCCGTGGATATCTCGCCGCTTGCTAAGCGCAAGCCCGAGAACCCGGATTTGACGGAGCGGTTTGAATTCTTCATCAACGGCCACGAGATGGGCAACGCCTTCTCCGAGCTCAACGATCCGCTGGATCAGCGCAGGCGTTTTGAGGAGCAGGTACGCATTCGCCAGGCAGAAGGGATTCACGCCGAGGTGGACGAAGATTACCTAAACGCGCTGGAGCTCGGCATGCCGCCCACGGGCGGGCTCGGCTTCGGGATCGACCGCATGGTGATGCTGTACACCGATAACGCATCGATCCGCGACGTGCTTTTGTTCCCGACCATGAAACCTCTGAAATAGCGAATCGATA
>JBDRTL010000383.1:0-2824 GCA_043824045.1 Bacillota bacterium | reverse complement strand
CTCGTGGCAGCCGCGCCGCTGATTGCCTGCCTTACGCTCACGGTGTTTGCGGGCGCCGCGCAGATAAACGCATCCCATATCGCGCCCAACCCCTATTTCACCGATACGACGTCTGACCTGCACGCCGACCTGGACGAAATCGCGCTGATGAACGAGGACATGCTGATCCTCTGCGACCTGTCGCTTTCGCACGACCACCGGCTGTTCCCCGATACATCCGAAGGCATCCCGCATAACGTGATGCTGTGGGGCGGGTGGCAGGCACACACGCCGGGCTGGCGCAGGATGCTTAAAAACTTCGGCGTCACGGCGCTGAATGCGTCGCTGTTCCTTGAGGATAACGTGCTCTACGCAAGCACCTACGATCAGCCGCCGCAGGAGCTGATGAACTATGTCGGCAGCGCGGCGGACGAGGCCGTGGATTGGACCTATTACGATCAATGGGGGTATGTGAACCTCTTTGATTTCGATACTGAGTAAGCGAGGACACCATGCAATCATCCGTATTTGCCCGCCTTTTCACGTTTCTAAAATCCTGCTTTTCCTGGGACAGGGCCTTTGCCCGCCGCGTGGTGGTGATCACCCTTCCGATCATCCTGCAGGACCTGATCGCCTCCTCTTTTCACATCGTGGACGGATTGATGGTATCGGGCCTGGGCGACACGAGCTACGCCGCGGTGGTGCAGGCAGGCCGCTATTCCTTCCTGTTCATGCTGTTTTGCTTTGGGGTGTCCTCCGGCGGCGCGATCTTCATGAGCCAGTACTGGGGCGCGAAGGATATCCGCGGCATGCGCCAAAGCCTGGGCGTGTCGATCGTATGGATCGGCGCGGTGATGGCCGTGTTCATCACGGGCGCGATGGCGTTTCCGGACTTGATCATTCGTTTGTTCCTGCCGCAGGGAGAAAGCGCGCAGATCGCGAAAGTATACCTGCGGTGGGTTGCGCCCGCATACCTGTTCCAGGGCCTGAACCAGGTTTACGCCGCCTGCCTGAAGTCCGCAGAGAAGACGCATATCCCGCTGATCTCCGGCACCGTCGGCATCGCGCTTAATACGCTGCTCAACTATTGCCTGATCTACGGACACTTCGGCTTCCCCGCGATGGGCGTGCGCGGCGCGGCGCTTTCTACCTGCATCGCCGCGGGCGCGACGCTTCTGGTGACGCTTTCCATGGCCTACGGCCTGCACTTGCCCGCCGGCGCGAAGATAAAGGACATGCTGGGCGCGGACCGGGCGTTCCGGCGCCGGTTTGCCAAAACCACCACCCCCGTGGTCTTCAACGAGGGGCTCTGGGCGCTGGGCATGACGATGTACGGCGTGTACTACGGCCACATGGGCGACACGGCGGTCGCCGCGATGGGCGTGGTGTCCACCGTGGATAATCTTCTATGGATCTTTGTCTTTGGCACGATGCACGCGACCGCCATCATCTGCGGCAAGGCCATCGGCGCCGGGAAGCCCAACGAGGCCTACCTGTACGCCAAGCGGATGCTCTCGGCGGTGATGCTCACGGGCGTATTCCTGGGCGTTACGCTTTCGCTCATCCGCCTGCCGATGCTTTCGCTGTTCTCGGGGCTGTCCCAACCGGTGATCCAAACGGCGGCGACGGTGCTGCTGATCGAATCGTTTACGATGTGGTTTCGCGCGTTCAACGCGGTCAACGTGGTAGGCGTGCTGCGTTCGGGCGGGGACACGGTATTCAGCCTGAAGCTCGACGTGGGTTCGATGTGGCTGATCGGCGTGCCGCTGTGCGCGGCGGCGACCTTCCTTTTCAAACTTCCCGTGGAACTTGTGTATGTGTGCACGATGGCCGAGGAGGTCGTCAAGGTGCTCATCGGCATCCCGCATTTCACAAGCCGGAAATGGATACGCAACCTGACAACAAACGCTGAGGGGGAACCTGCATTTGAAAACCATTGAATTGGTCGTTAAAATTGGCTCCATGGCGCTGATCCAGCCACAGGACGGCGCGATTGACTACAACATCTTCCAGCGGCTGGGCGACGACCTGCGCCCGGGCATGGCGCTGGTGACCAGCGGCGCCACGGAGATCGGAAGGCTTGACTACCTGCACCGCACGGGGCATGAACTCCACGGCGAGCTTGAGCAGGACAAGACCGATTACGCCTCGCAGGGGCAGATCGTGCTGATGGACAATTACCGCAAGTTTGTGCATCCCGAGTTCGGCGTGCGCCAGCTGCTGGTGGAACACACGCACTTCAACGATCCCGCGAAACGCGACCACATCCTCCGGTTTTTGCAGCGCGCCGCCGCGCAGAACTGCATCCCCATCATCAACTACAACGACCCCGTGAGCGACGAGGAGAACCGCAAGATGGAGCTTTCAAGCCGCCGCGGAAACGGCGAGCAGGTGGTGGAGTGCGTGGATAACGACGAGACCGCCGCCGTGATCGCCGCGCTGGTGCGCGCAAAGACACTGGTGCTGTTAACCGCCACCGAGGGCATCTATCTGGACGTGCACGATCCCTCCACGCTGGTGCGGGAGGTGTTCGCAGGCGATATCCAGGGGCTGCGGGAGAAGATACTTGAGCTGCGCACCCACTGCCGCGGCGCAAGTCGCAAGGGCGCGGGCGGCGCGGACGCGAAGCTTTCCTACGCGCTTAGGGCCGCACAGAGCGGCAGCCGCGTAATTATCGGGCACGCGCGCCATCACATCGCCGACCTGATCGCGGAAAAAATCCCCTGCACGCACATCGGCGTGAGACCGGAGGTACAATGAGCGGACTTGCGCTTTTAGGCGCGGTTTTATCGGCAATCGCGCTTGTGGTATGCTATACCATGATGACCTTTGCAAAGGGCAGCCC